>NZ_BAABIL010000674.1:0-3846 GCF_039542765.1 Kineococcus glutinatus | reverse complement strand
GTGCTCACCGCCGCCGGTGCGCTGCGCGCACGCCAGGACCCCACCCTCGGCGCCCTCGCCGACACGGTGCTGGAGCTGGCGTGCGACCTCGCCGGCGCCGTCCTGGACCGGGAGGTGTCGCTGATGTCCTCCCCGGTCGGGGAGGCCGTGCGCCGGGCCCTGCGCCCGCTGGACGCCATGCAGCCGGTCACCGTGCGTGTCCACCCGGCCGACCTCAGCACCCTCGTGGGTGACGGCCTCAAGGATGACGGCGCGGCTGCCGATGCAGGACTCGTGAACTACGTGGCCGACAGCACGCTTGAACCGGGCGAGGCCATCGCCCGCCAGGGGGAGACCGAGGTCGACGCGCGCCTGCGCACCAGCGTCGCCCGGGCCCTGGAGGCCCTGGTGGGCGACGACGCCCCTGCACCCGCCGAGGTGTCCGGGCAGGCGGCATGACCACCGCCGGGGTGACCACCGACCTCGCCGCCGGCGTGCGGTCGCTGCTGCGCCCGCAGCTCGACCGCGCCGCCGCGGCCGCGCGCCCGCTCGTCAGCGGCCGCGTCACCTCCCTCGTCGGGCTGTCCGTGGAGGTCGCCGGTCTGGACGCCGCCGTGGGGGACACCGTCCTCCTCGGCGACGCCGACCGGCGCACCCTCGCGGAGGTCGTCGCCGCCGCCCTCGGCCGGCTGCGGTGCCTGCCGCTGGGTCACCTCACCGGCCTGGCCGCCGCCGCCCCCGCCGTCCGCCAGCACGCCGCCGCCACCGTGCCCGTCGGGCCCGCCCTCCTCGGCCGCGTCGTCGACGCCCTCGGCAACCCCCTCGACGGCCTGGGCCCGCTGCACGGCGCGACCCGCGGCCCGCTGCACGCCGCGCCCCCCGCCGCGCTCGAGCGCGCCCGCGTCGACAGCCCCCTCGGCCTCGGCGTGCGCGCGCTGGACACCCTCGTGCCCGCCGGCCGCGGCCAGCGCTTCGGCATCTTCGCCGGCTCCGGCGTCGGCAAGTCGTCCCTGCTGTCCATGATCGCCCGCGGCACGTCCGCCGACGTCTCCGTCCTCGCCCTCATCGGCGAGCGCGGCCGGGAGGTCCGGGAGTTCCTCGAGGACGACCTCGGGCCCGAGGGCCTGGCCCGCTCCGTCGTCGTCGTCGCCACCTCCGACGAGGCGCCGGCCGTGCGGCTGCGCGCCGCCCTGACCGCCACCTCGATCGCCGAGTCCTTCCGGGACCTCGGCGCCGACTGCGTGCTCATGATGGACTCCCTGACCCGCGTGGCCATGGCCCAGCGCGAGATCGGCCTCTCGGTCGGCGAGCCCCCCGCCACCCGCGGCTACCCGCCGAGCGTGTTCGCGCTCATGCCGCGCCTGCTGGAGCGCGCCGGGCCCGGCGTCACCGGCTCCATCACCGGCATCTACACCGTCCTCGTCGACGGTGACGACCACAACGAGCCCATCGCCGACAACGCCCGCTCCATCCTCGACGGCCACGTCACGCTGGACCGCAGGCTCGCCACCGCCGGGCACTTCCCGACGATCGACGTGCTGGAGTCCGTCTCCCGCGTCGCGAGCCGGGTCACCACCAGGGAGCAGCGGGCGCTGGCCACCACGCTGCGCCGGGTGATGGCCGCCCACCGCGACGCCAAGGAGCTCATCGAGGTCGGCGCCTACGTCCCCGGCGCCAACCCCGACGTCGACGCCGCCGTGGCCGCCCTGCCCGCGATCAACGACTTCCTCCGCCAGGACATCGAGGAGATCACCCCCGCGCCCGAGGCGTGGGCGCGGCTGGAGCACCTCGTCGCGGCCCTCGGGGGGGTCCGCCCGTGATCGCCAGGTCGCTGCTCGCGCTGCTCAAGCTGCGCCGCACCCAGCAGGAGCAGTCCAAGACCCAGCTCGCCGCCGCCAGCGCCGTCGTGCGCCGGGAGCAGCAGCGCGTCAAGCGCGTCGAGCGCGCCCTCGGCGACGCCCACCTGTCCGACGAGACCATGGCCGCCTGGACGGCGAGCGTCGCCCGCCGCGCCGCGCTGTCGGCCGACCTGGACGCCACCCGCGCCCTCGTGGCGCGCGCCGAGCTGGACCTCACCGAGAAGCAGGCCGCCTGGGCGCGCGCCCGCCGCGCCGAGCGCTCCCTGGAGCGCATCGTCGAGCGGCAGGAGGCCGAGCAGGAGCGCGCGGCGCTCGCCGCCGACCAGAAGGCCCTCGACGACCGCACGGTGGCCGAGTTCGCCGCGCGGGCGCGGTTGCGCGCACAGCTGGAGCAGGACAGGTGACGAGCAGGAGGAGGACGCCGTGAGCGGCATCGCCGAGGTCCAGGCCCGCATCGGGGACATCCAGTCCCGCATCGCCACCCTGGCGGGCTGGTCCGCTTCCGCCGGGCTCGGCGGCGGGGTGCTGGGCGCCACCACGGGCACCACCGGCACCACGGCCACCACCGCCACCACGGGTGCCGGTTTCGCCGACGTGCTGTCCGCCTCGAGCCCCGCCGTGGCGCGCGGCACCCGCACCACGGTGCCCGCGACCACCACGACCACCGCGGCCGGCACGGCCGCGACCGGTGAGGCGCTCGTCGCCACCGCCCGCAAGTACCTCGGCGTGCCCTACGTGTGGGGCGGCACCGACCCCGCCAAGGGCCTGGACTGCTCCGGCCTCGTGCAGCTCGTCGCGCGGGAGAACGGCATCACCGTGCCCCGCACCGCGGCGCAGCAGGCCAAGGCCGGCACCGAGGTCCCCAGCCTCGCCGAGGCCCGCCCCGGTGACCTCGTCGTGCTCTCCGGCGGCAGCCACATCGGCATCTACGTGGGGAACGGGCAGATGCTGCACGCCCCCAAGGCGGGAGACGTGGTGAAGATCGCCAAGGTCTGGGAGACGCCCATGACCATCCGCCGCCTCGGCGCCGCGGCCGCCACCGGCGCCGCCGTGGCCACCGCCTCGCTGACCGGCGCGGCCGGTGTCGGGGCCGCCGACCAGGTCCGCCCCGCCGCCCTGGCCGCCACCTCGTCGACGTCGGCGCCCTACGACGCGGCCTTCGCCGCCGCCGAGCAGCGCTACGGCCTGCCCACCGGGCTGCTGTCGGCCGTCGCCAAGCAGGAGTCCGGCTACAACCCCAACGCCAAGAGCCCCGCCGGGGCGCAGGGGCTCATGCAGTTCATGCCCGCCACCGCCCGTGAGATGGGCATCGACCCGCTCGACCCGGCGCAGGCCATCGACGGCGCCGGCCGGCTGCTGTCCAAGCACCTGAGCTCCTTCGGGTCGGTCTCCCTGGCGCTCGCCGCCTACAACGCCGGCCCGGGCAACGTCCGCAAGTACGGCGGCATCCCGCCGTTCACCGAGACCCAGAACTACGTCAAGAAGATCACCGCAACCCTCGGGAGCACCGCGTGAGCACTCCGACCATCGCGACGCTGCCGGTCGCCGCCCCGGCACCGGCGCCCGGCGGCGCAGGCCGCGGCTCGGCCGACTCCGGCGCGGGCTTCGCAGAGTCCTTCGGGCAGGCCGTCGCCTCCCTCGGGCAGGAGGCCGTCGGCGACGGCGGCCAGCAGGGCGGGCAGGGCGGGTCGTCCGGTCAGCAGGACGGGCAGCAGCAGGTGGCCGAGGCCACCGCCGCGCCGGTCGTCGACCCGGCGCTGCTCGGCATGCCCTTCGCGCTGCTGGCCGCGGTCGCCGCACCCGGCGGCCAGGTCGCCGGCCAGGCAGCCGTGGCCGCCGGTGCCGGTGGGGCGGCCGTGACCGCTGCGACCACCGGGGTGCCCGGGGCGGTCGCCGGCGAGCCCGCCGGTGTCCCGGGAGCCGCCGGCACCCCGCCCCTGCCGGGCGCGACCGCGGTCCCCGGCACGGTGGTCCCCAGCACCGCCACCACGCTCGCCGCCACCGCGCC
>NZ_BAABIL010000673.1:0-3030 GCF_039542765.1 Kineococcus glutinatus | reverse complement strand
CCACGGGGCCGACGGCGCGGCTGGCGAGCGCGCCGGCACCGGCGGCGCCCGCGAGGGCGAGCGCGAAGGCGCCGAGCCGCAGCGGGGTGCCGGGCGACGGGCTCATCGGGTCCTCCTGGTGCGCGGGTCGGGTGGTGCGCGGGTCGGGTGGTGGCGGGTCGGGTCAGGCGCCGGTGAGCCGGTAGCCGGCCTCCTCGACGGCGGCGCGCACGGCGGCCTCGTCGGGGGCCTGGCCGGGGGCGGGGCTGCCGGTGACGGTGAGGCGGCCGGTGGCCAGGTCCACGTCGACGGCGGTGACGCCGGGCACCCGGGAGACCTCCTCGGTGACGGCGCCGACGCAGTGGGCGCAGGTCATCCCGGTGACGGCGTAGGTCGCGGTCGGGGCGGGGGTGCTCATCGCGGGGTCCTCCTCGTGGGTGCGGGCGGCGCGGGTCCGATCGCCGTCGCCCTGCCCAACAACATACCCCCCACCCGTATTTCACGGCGGCTGGACCGGTCGGCGGAGTACTCCCCGGGGGTACCCTGGGCGGTGACGCGCGAGCCGAGGAGGAGCACAGGTGGAGACCACGACGCCGGACGGGCACGCCCACCACGGCTACATCCAGCACCGCGACGACTACCTCAAGCGGCTGCGCCGCATCGAGGGCCAGGCGCGCGGGCTGCAGCGGATGGTGGAGGAGGAGCAGTACTGCATCGACATCCTCACCCAGGTGTCGGCGATGACGAAGGCGCTGCAGTCCGTCTCCCTGGCGCTGCTGGAGGACCACCTCGCCCACTGCGTCGTGCAGGCCGCCGCGGCCGGTGGTCCCGAGGCCGACGCCAAGCTCAAGGAGGCCTCCGAGGCCATCGCCCGGCTCGTGCGCTCCTGAACCCCGCCACCCGAACGGCTCAAGCCCCCGTCCCCGCCGGTCGAGACACCGCGTGACGAACGGATCGCGGGAGGGAGCGTCGTGGACGGCATCAACGGGGTCATGTCCCGGATCGCGGAGATCGAGGGCTTCATCTCCTCCCTGCAACCCCCCGCGGCCGCGACGGCCGGCACCCTCGGCGGCACCTCGGCCAGCGGGCAGGCGTTCGCCTCCTCCCTCTCCAGCGCCGTCGCCGGCGTGGGCACCAGCGGTGGCCTCACGTCCGGGCTCACCTCCGGGCTCACCTCCGGGCTCGGCTCGGGCCTGACCTCCGGCCTGACCTCCGGGCTGGCGACGAGCGGCGCCGCCACCGCGACGACCACCGCCACGGGCGCCGCCACCGCCACCACCGCGACGTCGGGCGCGCGCAACGCCAAGGGCGTCCCCGTCGAGCTCGCCGCCTACGGCAACGGCAGGATCCCCGCCGCCGCGCTGAGCAGCATCGGCGTCGGCAACCACACGATGTGGGCACCGGCCGCGGCCAACTTCAAGAAGCTGCAGGCCGCCGCCGCCCGCGACGGCGTCACGATCGGCGTCACCGACTCCTACCGCTCCTACGACCAGCAGGTCGACGTCGCCCGCCGCAAGGGCCTGTACTCCCAGGGCGGGCTGGCCGCCAAGCCCGGCACCAGCGAGCACGGCTGGGGCCTCAGCCTCGACCTGAAGCTCGACGGCGAGGCGCTGACCTGGATGCGGGCGCACGCCGAGGAGTACGGCTTCACCGAGAACGTGCCGCGCGAGTCCTGGCACTGGACCTTCACGGCCTGACGCCGCAGCTCCCGCGCGCCCGCACAGGGGTGCCCCCGGACCGCCGCCGGACGTACCGTGGACCGTGGCGTTCGGGGTGGCGGATGCGTACGGGCGCTTCATGGGGCGCTTCGCCGAACCGCTGGCCGCGCAGCTGGTGGAGCTGGCCGGCGTCCGGCCGGGGCAGCGGGCCCTGGACGTGGGCTGCGGTCCCGGTGCGCTCGCGGCGCAGCTCGTGCAGCGCCTCGGGGCGGAGCACGTCTCGGCCGTCGACCCCTCCCCCGGTTTCGTCGCCGCCGCCGCCGAGCGCCTGCCGGGAGCGGACGTGCGCGCGGCCGCGGCCGAGGGCCTCCCCCACGCCGACGCGACGTTCGACGTGGTGCTGGCCCAGCTGGTCGTGCACTTCATGACCGACCCGGTGGCGGGGCTCACCGAGATGGCCAGGGTCACCCGTCCCGGTGGCACCGTGGGCGCCTCGGTGTGGGACATCGCCGGCGGGCGCAGCCCGATGTCGGTCTTCTGGACCGCGGTGCGCGACCTGGACCCCGGCGCACCGGACGAGTCGCAGCTCGCGGGCACCCGCCGGGGCCACCTGGCGGAGCTGCTGCGGCGGGCCGGGCTGGAGCCCTCCGTCGACACCGAGCTCACCGTCCGGGTCCGGTACGCCTCGTTCGACGAGTGGTGGGAGCCCTACACCCTCGGCGTGGGGCCGGCGGGCGACCACGTGGCGGGGCTGGACGAGCGCTCCCGCCGGCGGCTGCGGGAGCGGTGCGAGCAGCTGCTGCCCGCACCGCTCGTGGTCCCGGCGACCGCGTGGTGCGCCCTGGCCGTGGTGTGACGGCCCTCCCGCGCACCCGCGCCGCGGGTGCCGCCCACCGCGCGATGCGGTAGGCAGTGCTGCGGCACCCGGCAGGACGCGTGGAGGGACACCGCCGTGAGCGAGACCGACGTCGTCGAGACGCAGCAGGACCAGACCCCGCAGGACCAGACCCCGGCCGACGGCGACCAGACCCCGGCCGAGGCGCCGCACGGGCCCTACCCCGTCGCGTGGCGGCCCCCGCGGGGCGAGGCGATGCCCGAGCAGCTGGCCTCGGACCTGCGCGAACTGCGGGTCGACGTCGACGACGAGGGCGAGCCCGTCCTGCTGCGCCCGGACGGCAGCGCCGTCGACACCTGGCGCGAGGGCTACCCGTACGCCGAGCGGCTCTCGCGGCAGGAGTACGACCGCACCAAGCGGCTGCTGCAGATCGAGCTGCTCAAGCTGCAGAACTGGATCAAGGACAGCGGCGAGCGGCTCGTCATCCTCTTCGAGGGCCGCGACGCCGCCGGCAAGGGCGGCACCATCAAGCGGTTCACCGAGCACCTCAACCCCCGC
>NZ_BAABIL010000672.1:0-1520 GCF_039542765.1 Kineococcus glutinatus | reverse complement strand
CTCCTCTCTGGGCGACATCATCGCCTCAGGTCGGTGTCCGGAGAAGCGGGTCAAGATCCGGGTGCGCTGGCTGGTGGACTGACCGCCGGAGCGGGGGCGGGTGCTACGGCCTTCGCCACCGTCGGTGTCTTCGCGGCCGCCTCCACCGGCACCGCGATCTCCTCCCTGTCCGGGGCGGCGGCCACCAGCGCCACCCTCGCCTGGCTGGGTGGCGGATCGCTCGCGGCCGGAGGTGGAGGTGTCGCCGCGGGCACTGCCGTCCTCGGCGGGTTGGTGGCGGCCCCGGTGCTGGTGGCCACCGTCGGGGTGCTGTCGTGGCAGGGTCGCAGGCAGCGCCGCAAACAGCGGGAGACCGCTGACGAGCTCAGCCGCGCCGAGGCTGACATCACGCGCGCCGAGCAGAACACCGACGCCGTGATCGCCCGCAGTCGTCAAGTGCGCGCCGTGCTGGGCGACCTGCACACGGAGACCGACGCGCAGTTGCCCCTGCTGAAGGCCCTGGTGGAGAGCAACGACGACTACGCCACCTACTCCCCACCCCAGCGTGCGCAGGTGGCCACGGTGGTGGGCCTGGTCACGACCACCCTCTCGATCATGTCCACGCCGCTGACGGACGAGGACGGATCGGTCACCGACCTGTCCGGGCAGGTCGTCGACGATGCCAGGCAGCGCCTGCAGGACCTCACGGGCGATGATCCCGTACCCGCCGGCGGCACACCGGCCGGCGGACCGACCTCATGAGCGATGACGTCCCCGAGGTTCCGGACGTGCCCGAGAAGTCCACCCGTCGGCGCCGCCGGGTGTTGCGCGGTGGTGTCGACGCGGCGGCGTGGACGCTGGTGAACGGCGCGACGCGCAAGCTCGCCGACCAGACCACTGAGGCGCTGCGCATCCGCGACATCGCCCAGCAGGTCGCGGCGCGGTACCGCAACACCGGCCTGCCCCAGCGCGCCGGGCACCTGTTCGAGGTGATGCACGAGGCGTCCTTCAACCGGGACGCGATCGCCAAGGGCTCGGCGGTGCGTGCCCCCACCACCGAATGGGCGGTCGGCGGTTCGCAGAACGGGGCAGCCGACCTGCACATCGTCGAGGGTGGGCGCCTGCTGGCTGCCGCCCAAGCCAAGCTGATGGGGCGGGCCACGACCACTGCCAGAAGCATCGCCAACGACCGCTACGAGGGAATGCAACGCCTCATCGCCGGCGACCAGCTTGAAGCCGTGGAGAACCTCCTGGATCGGCGTCTAACCCTCGATCCCGAGGGCAACAACTACGCCGACTACGCCGACGCCCGCGCACACGTCACGGATGCCCTGCACGTCGGCGACGTGCGCAGCCGCCCGGTCACCACCGAGGAGGCCTACGAGGCCGCCGCCGACCCCACGAAGTGGGGCAACCGGCAGGCCGCGGCAGCCGCATCCCGAGAAGTCGGCGCCGCGATGGCAACGGGTGCGGCCACAGGCGCCGCGCTCGCCGGTCTGCTGGAAGCCGCCAGCCAGGCCGCCCGGGTGCGCGCCGGGGAG
>NZ_BAABIL010000671.1:0-2238 GCF_039542765.1 Kineococcus glutinatus | reverse complement strand
GGGGTGCGCGTGCGGCTGGCGGCCGGCGGGGAGCGGTGGGAGCTGCGGGTGGTGCGGGCCGCGGGCCGCGCGGGCGAGGAGGTGCCCGGCGCCGCCGCCCCCGGCCGGGTGTGGCGGGTGCGCGAGGCGGGCCGGGAGGACCTGGGGGCGCACACCCGGACGGGTGCCGTGGCGCTGCGGCTGGAGATCGACGGGCGGGTGCTGGCGTTCGTGGTGGAGACCGGCGCGGAGGAGGTCGTGGTCGTGCACCGCGGCGAGGCGGTGCGCCTGCTGCACCGGGAGGCCACCACCGCCGCGGCACCGGCGGGCACCGGCTCCCCCACCGCACCGGTGCCCGGCACCGTCGTCGCGGTGCCCGCGCGGCCCGGCGGGCGGGTGGCGGCCGGGGACGTCCTGGCGGTGCTGGAGGCGATGAAGATGCAGCTGCCCGTGCGCTCCCCCGTCGACGGTCTCGTCACGACCGTCGACGTCGCCGTCGGGGACCGCGTCGCCCTGGGCGAGCGCATCGCGCAGGTGGAACCCACCGGGGACCCCGGGGGAAGGAGCACGGCATGAGCACCAGCACGGCCCCCGCCACGGGCCCCACGACGGCCACCGGGCCCTCGTTCGGGCTGACGGCGGCGCAGCAGGAGTGGCGCGCCCGGGCCCGGGAGTTCGCGCAGCAGCGCGTCGCACCCGTCGCCGCGGACCTCTACCGCCGCGGGGAGTACCCGGTGGAGCTCGTCCGGGCGATGGGCGCGGAGGGGTTCTTCGGCCTCGGCGTGCCCGAGGCCGACGGCGGCAGCGGCGGCGGCCTGCTGGAGCTGTGCCTGGTGGTGGAGGAGATCGGCCGCGTCGACCAGTCCCTGGGCATCACCCTGGAGTCCGCCGCGGGCCTCGGCGCCGCGCCGCTGCACCGGGCCGGCACGGCCGAGCAGAAGCAGCGCTGGCTCGGGCCGCTGCTGCGCGGGGAGAAGGTCGCCGGCTTCGGGCTCACCGAACCCGGCGGTGGCAGCGACAACCTCGGGCTGCGCACCCGCGCCCGCCTCGACGGCGGGGAGTGGGTGATCGACGGGCGCAAGGCGTTCATCGGCAACGCGGGCAGCGCCATCACCTCCCACGTCACGGTCACCGCCGTCACCGGGACCCGGCCCGACGGCCGCCCGGAGGTCAGCACCGTCATCGTGCCGGCCGGCACCCCGGGGTTCGAACCGCAGCCGCGCAACGACCTCGTCGGCTGGCGCACCATCGACAACCGCGACCTGGTGTTCCGCGGCTGCCGGGTGCCGGTGGCGAACACCCTGGGCGCGCGCGGGGCGGGGCTGCGCACCTTCCTCGGTGCGCTGGACGCCGGGCGGGTCGCGATCGCCGCGCTGGCGGTGGGGATGCTGCAGGGCTGCCTGGACGCGTGCACCGCCCGCGCCCGCGAGCGGCAGGCGTTCGGCCGGCCCATCGGCGCCAACCAGGGGGTGGCGTTCCCGATCGCCGACATGGCCGTGGCCGCGCAGCTGGCGCGGGACGCGACGTGGCGGGCGGCGTGGCTGGCCGACACCGGCAGGCCGTACGGGCGCGAGGCGTGCACCGCGAAGCTCTACGCCACCGAGGCCGCCGCGCGCACCGCCCGCGCCGCGGTGCAGGTGTTCGGCGGGGAGGGCTTCACCAACGACAGCCTCGTCGGGCGGTTCTACCGGGATGCGAAGGTCCTGGAGATCGGCGAGGGGACCTCGGAGGTGCAGCGCGTGCTCATCGCCCGCCACCTCGGGCTGCCGGGGCCGGCATGAGCGGCGGGGAGGTGCCCGGGCGGCCGCGGGTGGTCGAGCAGCGCGGGTTGTGGTTCGAGGAGTTCGAGACCGGGGTCCTCTACCGGCACCGGCCGGGCCGGACCGTGACGGAGGCCGACGACGTGCTGTTCTCCACGCTCACGATGAACCCGCAGGCGCTGCACCTGGACGCCGCGTGGAGCGCCTCGCAGCCCTTCGGCCGGCGCCTGGTGAACAGCCTCTTCACGCTGTCCACCCTCGTCGGGCTCTCGGTGGCCCACCTGTCGCGGGGGACGACGGTGGCGAACCTGGGGTTCTCCGAGGTGCGCTTCCCGGCGCCCGTGTTCCACGGCGACACGCTCTACGCGGAGACCGTCGTGCTCGCCAGGCGCGTCTCGGCGAGCCGGCCCGGCGAGGGGGTCGTGACCCTGGAGCACACCGCCCGCAACCAGGACGGCACCGTCGTGGCGGTGGCGGTGCGCGCCGTCCTCGTGCGGCT
>NZ_BAABIL010000670.1:0-1575 GCF_039542765.1 Kineococcus glutinatus | reverse complement strand
ACCGACGCCCTGACGGGGCTGCCCAACCGGCGCACCGCCGACGCGGAGCTGGAGCGGCTGTGCGCCCGCGCCCGCGCGGAGGGCCGGCCGCTGTCGGTGGCGATGATCGACCTGGACCGGTTCAAGGTCTTCAACGACACGTTCGGCCACCAGGCCGGCGACAAGCTGCTGCAGGGCGCGGCCGAGGCGTGGCGCTCCACCCTGGAGGAGCGCGGTGTCCTGCTGGCCCGCTACGGCGGGGAGGAGTTCCAGGCGCTGGCGCTGGGGCTGCGGGCCGAGCAGCTGCAGGCGGTGCTGGAGGGTGCCCGCGCCGGTACGCCCGCCGGGCAGACGTTCTCCGCCGGTGTCGCGCAGTGGGACGGCGCCGAGGGCGTCGCGCTGCTCGTCGGCCGCGCGGACGTGGCGCTGTACGCGGCCAAGCGCGCCGGCCGCGACCGCGTCCACCTCGCCGCGGCCGGGACGGGAAGCCCGCGGGGAGCCGCGGGCGGTCGGAGCCTGCCCCAGCCGGTGTGAGGCGCCCGGTGGCGGTGCGCCCCGCTGGGCCGAGCGGGTGGCGCCGTGCTCAGCACGGCCTCGCAGCGGTCGAGGGAAGAAGCATGAGGAAGGTCTTCGCCGCCTACGCGGCGCTGGCGGGCACCGGGCTGCTCGTGTACTCGCTGCTGCCCGGCAGCCTCCTGGCCAGCGCCGTGAACCTCGGTGTCGGTTCGCTCGCCCCGCTGGCGGTTCTCGTCGGGGTGCACCGCAACCGGCCCATCCGCCGCGCCCCGTGGTTGTGGGTGGGGGCCGGCTGCACGGCGTTCCTGGCGGGCGACGCGGTCTACGCCTGGTACGAGCGCGTGCTGGGTCTGGACCCCTTCCCCTCCCCGGCCGACGTCGCCTACCTCGCCGCCTACCCGCTGCTGGCGGTGGGCTACATGCTCCTGGTTCGCGGCCGCCAGCCGGGCCGCGACCGCGAGAGCCTCGTCGACGCCGGCACCTTCACCATCGCCCTGGCGCTGCTGTCCTGGGTGCTGCTCGTGCGCCCGACGTTCGCGGCCTCCGGTGGCGACCTGCTCGACCGCGCGGTGAGCATGGCGTACCCGCTGGGGGACGTCCTCGTCGTCGGGCTCCTGGTGCGGCTGCTCACGACCCCCGGCGCCCGCACGGCGTCGTTCTGGCTGCTCGTCTCCTCCAGCACCTGCCTGCTCGCGGCCGACACCGCGTTCCAGCTCGCGGACCTGCACGGCGCCTCGCTGCCGCAGTGGGTGAACTGCCTGTTCCTGGCGGCGAACCTGCTCGTGGGGGCGTCGGCGCTGCACCCGTCGATGCGGCGGCTGTCCGAACCCGCCCCGGACACCGCGGCGCGGTTCACCCGGCGGCGGCTGGCGGCACTCACCGTCGCCAGCCTCGTGGCCCCGGGGGTGCTGGCGGTGCAGCTGCTGCTCGGCGGGCCGCTGGACGGCTGGGCGGTCGTGGTGAGTTCCACGGCGCTGTTCCTGCTCGTCGTGGCGCGCATGGCGGGGCTGCTGGCCCGCGTCCAGGAGCAGGCGGGGGAGCTGGCGGCGATGGCCCGCACCGACGCCCTGACGGGGCTGC
>NZ_BAABIL010000669.1:0-1534 GCF_039542765.1 Kineococcus glutinatus | reverse complement strand
AACGCCGCGGCCTTCGCCGGCCACCCGGAGCAGGGCCGCTGGGGCGCGGCCGACCTGCGCGCCCGCACGGCGGCGGACTGGTTCGACCCGGCGGGCTTCCTGCTCGCCGAGGAGGTCGCGCACGGGGGCGGGCCGGACCCGGACGGGGAGCACCCGCGCCTGCTGGGGTTCCACTGGACGAAGCGGGAGCCGGGCTCGGCCGTCGGCGAGGTGTACGTGCTCGGGGTGGCACCGGCGGCCGCGGGGCGGGGCCTGGGGCGGGTGCTGGCGGTCGCGGGCCTGCGGCACCTCGCCGGGCGGGTGGGGCTGGCCGAGCTGTACGTCGACGGCGGCAACACCGCGGCGGTGCGGCTGTACCGGGGGCTGGGTTTCGAGCGCGCCGCGCTGGACGTGCAGTACCGCCTGCCCGGCTGAGGCCGGTACCCACCCGCCGATCACCCGGTGTGCACCCCGGCTGCACCGGGGGTCCGCCGACCACCCGGTCGCCGCGCACGACGGGCTGCCGCAGCGGTGCCGGTGGCAGGATGCTGGGCATGAGCGCCAGCACGCAGCAGGGTTCCGCACCACAGGCGATCGCGCCCCGGCCGGCGCTCGCCCGCGAGGAGGACGCCGCCGAGCTGCCCGCGGACCGGTTCGCGGACCGGGAGGTGTCGTGGCTGGCGTTCAACGAACGGGTCCTCGCGCTCGCCGAGGACCCGGACATGCACCTGCTCGAGCGGGCCCGGTTCCTGGCGATCTTCGCCAACAACCTCGACGAGTTCTTCATGGTGCGCGTGGCCGGCCTGAAGCGGCGCATGGCCACCGGTCTGGCCGTGACCGCCGCCAGCGGCCTGGAGCCGCGCGAGGTGCTGGAGGCGATCAGCACCCGCGCCCACGAGCTCACGGCCCGCCAGGCGGCGGCGTTCACCGACCGGGTGCGCCCGGCGCTGGCCGAGGCCGGCATCACGATCGTCCGCTGGGAGGAGCTGGCGCCGGAGGAGCAGGTCCGGCTGCACGGGTTCTTCCGCGACCGGGTGTTCCCCGTCCTGACGCCGCTGGCGGTGGACCCCGCGCACCCCTTCCCGTACATCTCCGGCCTGTCGCTGAACCTGGCCGTCGTGGTGCGCAACCCCACGACGGACAAGGAGCACTTCGCGCGGGTGAAGGTGCCGCCGCTGCTGCCGCGGTTCGTGGAGGTCGAGCCCGCCGGGGGCGCGCCGGCGGCGTCGGCGGAGGGGCCGCGCACGGCGCGCTTCGTGCCGCTGGAGGACGTCATCGCCGTCCACCTGGACCAGCTGTTCCCGGGCATGGAGGTCGTGCAGCACCACACCTTCCGGGTGACCCGCAACGAGGACCTGGAGGTGGAGGAGGACGACGCGGAGAACCTGCTGCAGGCGCTGGAGAAGGAGCTGCTGCGCCGCCGCTTCGGCCCGCCGGTGCGGCTGGAGGTGGCCTCCGACATCGACCGCACGATCCGCGACCTGCTGGTGCGGGAGCTGGGGGTCAGCGAGCAGGAGGTGTACGAGCTCCCCGAGCCGCTCGACCTGCGCGGCCT
>NZ_BAABIL010000668.1:0-1426 GCF_039542765.1 Kineococcus glutinatus | reverse complement strand
GCCATCGCGGAGCCGGCACGGGGACTCGAACCCCGAACCGCCCGATTACAAGTCGGGTGCGCTACCAGTTGCGCCATGCCGGCCGGCGCCGGGCAGGCCCGGCGTGCCCGATGGTAGCCGCCCGTCGCCCCGGCGGGCGGCTCCCGCCGCTGCGCCCGCCTGTATCCACCCCGCCCCCGCTCCCCTCCCCCGGGCGTGCCGTCGGACCCGCCGCCGGCCCGACAACCCGGAGGACACCATGCGCACCTCGACCAGCCCCGCCCGCGCCCCGCGACGCCTGCTGCGGGCCGGTGCGGCCCTCTCGCTCGCCGCGCTCGGCCTGGCGGTGGCCGCCGCCCCGGCGAGCGCCGCACGCCACGACAGCTGTGCCACCGCCCGCGCGGTCTTCCGCGCGCAGATGAACGAGGCCCGCTTCTGGCTCAACGCGGCCGACACCCTCGCCGCGGGCGGCAACACCGCCTCCGCCGCGGCCGCCACCGCCGAGGCGGAGTACTACATGGGCCTGGCGAACGAGTCCCTCGGCGAGATGGAGGGCTGCTGACGGCCCCACCGGGGCGGGCGCCGCTCGACGTGCGCCCCACCGCGTGCTCGCGGAGGGTGGGGCCGTGCGCGTGGTCGAGGTGGGCGAACCCGGTGGTCCCGACGTCCTGCGGTGCGTGGAGCGCCCGGACCCGCAGCCGGGCCCGGGCGAGGTGCTGGTGCGGGTGGCGGCGGCGACGGTGAACCCCACCGACCTCGCCGCCCGCGAGGGCCACGCCCCCGGCGGGGTGCCGGAGCCCCCATACGTGCTGGGCTGGGACTTCGCGGGCACCGTCGAGCGGGTGGGCGCCGACGTGCAGCAGCTCACCGCCGGCCAGGACGTGGTCGGGATGATCCCCTGGTACGCGGCGGGCGGGCGGTACGGGGCCTACGCGGAGCTGATCGCCGTCCCGCAGGACTGGGTGCTGCCGCGCCCGGAGGGGCTGGGGGCGGTGGAGGCGGCGACGGTGCCGCTCAACGCCCTCACGGCGGCGCAGTTCCTGCAGCACCTCGGCCTGCTGGAGCAGCCCGAACCGGTGCGGCTGCTGGTCACCGGCGCCAGCGGCGCGGTGGGTGGTTTCGCGGTGCAGCTCGCGGTGCGGGCAGGGCACGACGTGACGGCGGTCGCGGGGTCCGGCGACGAGGGGTGGGTGCGGGCCCTGGGTGCCACGACCGTCCTGCCCCGGGACGTGGACTACGCGGCGCTGGAACCGTTCGGTTTCGTCCTCGACGCCGTGCCGGTGGGCGCCCCCGTGTTCCCGGCCGTGGCGCCGGGCGGCTCCGTCATCACGACGCGGCCGGTGGAGCAGGCCCCCGCGGCGGCCGGCATCCGCCAGCAGGTGGAGCTGGTGCGCGAACCGCTGGAGTCGCGCACGTCCACGCTGCCCGGGCCGGCATCGCGCACGTC
>NZ_BAABIL010000667.1:0-3515 GCF_039542765.1 Kineococcus glutinatus | reverse complement strand
GCCACCACGGCGGTCACGAGGGCCGACAGGGACCCCGCCAGCCCGAGCACCACCGGGCCCAGCGCGTCGTGCAGGGCGGCGGTGAGGGCGACCCCGGCGGCGAGCCCGGCCACCAGCGCGCGGGCCGCCGCACCGTTGCGGTCGCGGGCGTTGAGCGCCTTCACCAGCACGTAGGCGACGACCTGCGCCCAGAAACCCACCGCGAAGCCCGCCAGGACCGGCCCCGCCGTCGCCACCGCCGCCGCGCCGAACGCGCCGTGCCCGTACAGCAGCTCCACGACGTCGGTGCTGCGCGCGGCGAGCAGCACCGAGACGGGCACCACCACCACGAGCACCGCGGGCAGCAGCCGCTCCAGGCGGGCGCGGGCGTCGGCCTCCGCACCCACCCCGAGCACGGCCAGGCCGGCGAAGCCCAGCGGCACCGCGACGAGGGCGACCCCGGTGTCGGCGACGAAGCGGGCGTAGTCGACGGCGGCGACCACCCCGGGGCCCATCGCCGAGCCGATCCGGCGCTCCACGACGACGGAGCCGTGCAGCACGACGGGCAGCAGGACCAGCGGGCGCACCCGCACCCACAGCAGCCCCAGCAGCTCCCGCACCTCCGCGCGCGCCGGGCCCGGCGGCGGCGCCGGCACCAGGCCCCGCCGCCGCAGGGACGCGGCGGCCCACGCGTGCAGCACCAGGTAGCCGGCGGTGAAGCCCCAGGCCAGCAGCACCGGCGAGGACAGCCACCACGCCAGCAGCAGCCCGCCGACGGTGCCGACGTTCTGGCCGGTGGGCCGCACGCTGGAGAGGCGGTAGGAGCCGTGCGAGGCCTCCAGGTAGCTCAGCAGCGCGAAGTGCACGTAGCTGGGGACGCCGAGCGCCATGACCTGCAGGAACGCCGCGGCCGTCGCGGCCGTCCGCGGGGCCAGGCCGGGCGCCAGCAGCGCCACCGCCTGCGGCGCGAGCAGCAGCAGGGCAGCGGCGAGGACCAGGGACAGGCCCCCCAGGACGCGGCGCACGGCGTGGAAGAGGACGGCGGCGCGCGCCGGGTCCTCGCGCAGCAGCGCGCCGTGCAGCGGCAGGAACCCCGCCACGAGGGTGTCGGCCACGAAGAAGTTGGCCGGTGACAGGGTCGCCGTCTGCGCGACGCGGGCGGCGTCCGCGGGGGCGCCGGTGCCGTAGGCGGCGGCCAGCAGCACCTCCCGCAGCAGGCCGAGGACCTTGCCGGCCAGCCCGCCCCAGAAGAGGCGCAGCACCACGAGGCGCACCGCACCGGGACCGCTCACGGCGCCGCCCGCCCGTGCAGCACCTCCGAGTACGCCTGCGCCACCCGCCGCAGGTCGTAGCGCCCCGGCAGCAGGACCGGCCGCCCCGGGCCCGGGCGGGCCACCGCCGCCGCGGCGGCCAGCGCCGCGGTGTCGGCGGCCTCGACGCGGGTCACGGCCCCCTCGGCGCCCTCGACGGGGGCCGTGGTCAGGGAGGTGATCGCCGGGGTGCCGCAGGCCAGGGACTCCAGCACGGACATCGGCAGGCCCTCGCGCCAGGGCGAGGTCAGCAGCGACACGTCGGCCGCGGCGTAGTGCGCCGGCAGGTCCTCGCGCGCCACCGGGCCGGTGAAGCGCACCCGCCGCGCCACCCCCAGCCGCGCGGCCAGCGCCCGCAGCGGGCCCTCCTGCGGGCCGCCGCCGACGACGAGCAGGTGCGGGTCCAGCCCCGGGGCGGTGAGCGCCAGGGCGTGCAGGCAGCGCACCGCCCGGTCGACGCGCTTCTGCGGGTGCAGCCGTCCCGCCGCGAGCAGCACGTGCGCCGGCGCCGGCACCCCCAGGGCGGCGCGCAGCCGCGCACCCGCCGCCGCGTCGGGGCGGAACACCCCGGTGTCCACGCCGTTGGCGAGGGTGCTCACCGGCGGCATCGCGGCCCAGCGCCCCAGCGGGAAGGAGCCCAGGGAGGCGGCCACGCTGGGCCCGACCGCCACGACGGCGTCGAAGCGCCGGTAGGAGCGCAGGTCGCGCAGCAGCCCGTGCGCGTTGCGGACCGCGGTCGCCGCCGCGCGCGGGGAGCCGCCGGCCAGCTTGGAGCGCAGCTCCATCACGGACGTGCCGTGCGCCTGCAGGACGAACCGGCTGTCCCCGCCGGCCAGGTCCAGGCAGCCGAACGCCGCCGCGCTCACCGACAGCACCGCCGAACCCGGTGCCCGGTGCAGCTCCTCGTGCAGGGCACGGCGCGAGGAGCGCCACCACGCGCGGGAGTACCGGCCCGGGGGCGCCGCGGGCAGCGCCCGCACCCGCACCCCGTCCTGCACGAACTCCGCGGGCCGGCCGGGCAGGGAGGTCGTGAGCACCACGACCGGTTCGCCCCGGGCGGCCAGGGCCCGGGAGACGTCCCAGGCGACGGACTCCATCCCGCCCGCGCGGTGGTGCGGCAGGCCCCGCGTCAGGACGACGACCCCGCTCACCGCTCCTCCCGCCGCGCGCCGCGCAGGCCGTCGAGGACGTCCTCCAGCCGGCGCGTCTGCCGCGCCGCGTCGAACGAGCCGTGCACGTGCCGGCGGCCGGCGGCGCCCAGCTCGCGGGCCAGCGCCGGCTCGTCCAGCACCCGGGCCAGCGCCGCGGCCAGGGCCGGGGGGTCCGCCTCGGGCACGAGCAGGCCCGTGACGCCGTCGACCACCGCCGAGGGGATGCCGCCGTGGGCGGTGGCGACGACCGGCCTGCCGAGCGCCCCCGCCTCCAGCAGCACCTGCCCCAGGCCCTCCTGGTCGCCGGAGGCGGCGGTGACGCTGGGCAGGCACAGCACGGCCGCGGCGGCGACCTCGGCGAGCACGCGCGGGTTGTCGAGGGCGCCGGTGAACCGCACCCGCCCGGTGATGCCCAGCTGCGCGCACATCGCCTCCAGGGCGGGGCGCAGCGGGCCGTCGCCGACGCACACCAGCCGCACGTCGCGGCCGGTGCCGGCGAGCAGCGCGACGGCGCGCAGCAGGTGCCCGGTGCCCTTCTTCTCCACCAGCCGGGCGACGTGCACGACGGTGCGCGGGTGCGGCGCCGGCGGGTCGGCGGGCACCTTCGCCAGGTCGAGCCCGAGGTGGTGGACCTGGGTGCGCCCCGCGGGGAAGCCCCGCTGCAGCAGGTGGGAGCGCAGGTGCCCGGAGACGGGCAGGAAGAGGTCGCCGTGCCGGCGCAGCCGCGGCAGCCTGCGCACGTACGTCAGCCACGACACGTGCCCGGCGCGCAGGAGGGCCGCGCGGGTCGTCGTGGCGTCGAAGCCGTGGAACACCGTGGCGAGGGGGATCCCGAGGCGCCGGGTGCTGGGCAGGGCGCAGGCGCCCTCCACCCCGAAGTGGGCCAGCACGACGTCGGCGCCCACCTCCCGCAGGACCTCCGTCAGCGGCCGCTGGACCAGGCCGCTGGCGTAGGCGGCGGCGGCCCGCGGCCCGCGGCGCCCGGCGATGCTGACGACGGGCACGCCCGCGTCGAGGCCGGCGGGCGCGGCGTCGCGGGTGACGAGCACCGGCTCGTAGCGGGCGAAGCTGCGCG
>NZ_BAABIL010000666.1:0-2904 GCF_039542765.1 Kineococcus glutinatus | reverse complement strand
AGACCCGCCGCCTCCGGCTGCCCGCGCACGTCGACGCCCCGAAGAACTGGGACGCGCTCGGCGCGGTGGCCGCCGTGCTCACCCTGGCCGACGACGGTTCCCGCACCGCCCGGGTGCTGGACGCCGGCAGCGCCCGCTACTCGCCGGTGCTGCCGTGGCTGCGGCTGTACGGCTTCGGGGCCGAGCGCGGCGCGCTGGCCGGCATCAACCTGGAGTTCGGGGCGCCGGTGCACCGCGACGGGGTGGAGTTCCGCCACGGCGACGTGACCCGCACGGGCCTGCCCGACGGCCACCTGGACGCGGTGACCTGCATGTCGGTCATCGAGCACGGCGTGCCGGTGGCGGGGTTCCTCGCCGAGACGGCGCGGGTCCTGCGCCCCGGCGGCGTGCTGGTGCTGTCCACGGACTACGACCAGAGCCCGCCGGACACCACGGGGATCACCGCCTACGGCGCGCCGGTGCGGATCTTCGGCCCGCAGGACGTGCGCGAGCTCGTCGCGCAGGCGGCGCAGGTGGGCCTGGACCTCGTCGGGGACCTCGACGGCGACGTGCTGCACCACCCCGGGCGCCCGGTGCACTGGAAGCGCACCGGCCTGGACTACACGTTCGTGCTGCTGACGTTCCGCCGCCGGGGCTGAGGGGTGCCGGCGCGGCTGCTGCGCGCCCGCGCGGTGCGGGTGGGGTTCCTGGCCCTGGCCCTGGCCCTGGCGGTGGTGGCGGTGGCCCGGGAGCGGGAGGCGGTGGGCGCGGCGCTGGGGCGCCTGGACGCCGGCAGCGCGGCGGCGGCGCTGGCGCTGTCGGTGGCGAACGTCGCGCTCAGCGGGGCGTCGTGGCGGGCGGTGCTCGCCGACCTGGGCTCGCGGCTGCCGTGGCGGTCGGCGGCGGCGGTGTTCTTCGTCGGCCAGCTCGGCCGGTACGTGCCGGGCACGGTGTGGCAGTTCCTCGCGCAGGCGGAGCTGGGCCGCGACCACGGCGTGCCGCGGCGGCGCACGGGGTCGGCGCTGGCGGTGGCGCTGCTGGTGTCGATGACGACGGCGGTGCTGCTCGTGGTGGCGGTGCTGCCGCTGGCGTCGCGCGGCGCCGGCGCGGGGCCGGGGTGGGTGCGGTGGCTGCCGTGGGCGGCGCCGCTGCTGGTGGCGCTGCTGCTGCCGCGGGTGCTCAACCCGCTGCTGGGGCTGCTGCTGCGGCTGGCGCGGCAGCCGGCGCTGGAGCACCCGCTGTCCGGTCGGGGGGTGCTGGCGGCGGCGGGCTGGGCGCTGGCGTCGTGGCTGGCGGTGGGGGGGCAGGTGCTGGTGCTGGCCGGTGCCGCCGGCGGTGCCGTCGTGGAGCCGGGGAGGCTGGCGGCGCTGGCGGTGGGGGGCTACGCGCTGGCGTGGGTGGTGGGTTTCCTCGTGGTGCTGGCCCCGGCGGGGGCGGGGGCGCGGGAGGCGGCGCTGGTGGCGCTGCTGTCGGCGGGGCTGGGCGGTGGTGGTGCGCTCGTGGTGGCGCTGCTGTCGCGGGTGCTGCTCACCGCGGCGGACGTGCTGCTGGCCGGTGCCGCGCTGCTGGCGGTGCGCGGGGGCTCCTCCCGGCGGGGCCCGGGGCGGGGACGTCCCGCGCGCGGCGCGCCGGTGTCGCGCGCCGGGACGTCCGCACCGGCGCCGGGCGGCCCCGCTCAGGGCCGTGGTGTGAGCGGCACCCGGTTCGGCCCGGCCTCGGGCGGGCGCGGGCGGTCCTGCGGGTGCAGGCGCACCGCGACGAGGGCCACGTCGTCCTCGGGGGAGTCCGGCAGCAGCCGGGCGAGGATGCCGTCGCAGAGGTCGTCGAGGGTGGCGCCGGCCAGGTCGGCGACCGCCTCGCACAGCCGGGCGAGGCCGTCGTCGAGGTCCTGGTCGCGCCGCTCCACGAGCCCGTCGGTGTACAGCAGCACCGTCGAGCCGGGCGGCGCGGACCGCTGCGCGTCGGTGCGCGCCGTGGTCGGGTCGATGCCCAGCAGCAGGGTGGGCTCCTGCTCGAGCACCTCCACCCGCCCGTCGGCGGTCAGCAGCAGCGGCGGCGGGTGCCCGGCGTTGCACCAGCGCAGCCGCCGCGCCCCGTCGCGGGCCTCGTCCGCGTCCTGCTCCACGCGGGCCACGACCGCCGTCGCGGTGGTCTCCACCGCCAGGCCCTGCATCGTGGCGTCCAGGCCGGTGAGGATCCTGGCCGGTCCCTGGCCGCTGTAGTAGCCGATGCCGCGCAGCAGCGAGCGCAGCTGCCCCATGGCGGCGGCGGCGTCCACGTCGTGGCCCATGACGTCACCGATGACGAGGACGGTGCCGCCGTCGGGCTGCAGGAACGCGTCGTACCAGTCGCCGCCGACCTGCGCGGCGGCGGCCGCGGGCTGGTAGCGCACCACGATCTGCAGGTGGTCCGGTTCCGGCGGCGAGGTGAGCAGGCTGCGCTGCAGGCCCTCGGCGAGGCGGCGCTGCTCGCCGTAGAGGCGGGCGTTGTCCAGGGCCAGGCCGATCCGGTCGGCGAGCTCCTCGGCGGTCACGAGGTCCTCGCCCTGCAGCGGGGGGCGCCGAGCCTCCCGGTACACGGTGAGCACCCCCGCGGTGCGCCCCCGCGCCCGCAGCGGCAGCACCACCAGCGACTCCGGCGCCAGCCGCCGGATGAGCTCGCGCGCCTCCCCGGGGGGCAGGAGGTCGTGGAGGTGGCCGGTCGCGCCGCGGGCCACGACGTGCGGCCGCGCCTGCACCACGACGCGCCGCAGCGGCGCGTCGGGCCGCAGGTCGTCCAGCCGCAGCCGGGTGTAGCGCTCCAGCACCGGCTGCAGCTCGGGCTCGGCGTGCGAGCAGGCGGCGTCGCGCAGGCCGCCCTGCTCGTCGGACAGCTCGTGCGGGTAGCGCCGGCCGTGCTCGGCGGGGTCGAGGCCCACCAGCTCCA
>NZ_BAABIL010000665.1:0-1470 GCF_039542765.1 Kineococcus glutinatus | reverse complement strand
GTGCCGCGCGTGGCGGCGCTGCCCGCCGCCCGGGAGGCGGTGCTCGCCGCGGGCTTCGCCGACGTCGAGGTGGACCCGCGCGGTTTCCGCTCCGGGTCGATGAACGCCGGCCTGCCCGACCCCGTGCGCCGGCGCTGAGGCGGCCGGGGCCCGCGTCGCGGCGCCGGGCGTGGGTGTCGGCGCGCGGAGCTAACCTTGTACCCGCGGGTCGCGCCGCGCGGCACCGGAACGTGCCGCGGGCCGTGCCCGCACCCGAGCTGACGCAGTGCCGATCCCGCGCAGGCCGCCCCGGCGGCCCGCCACCCGAGAAGACATCCGAGAAGGTTCCCGTGCCGACTGGCAAGGTCAAGTGGTTCGACGCCGAGAAGGGTTTCGGCTTCCTCGCCGCCGAGGACGGCGCCGAGGTGTTCGTGCACGCCTCCGCGCTCCCGGCGGGCACGACGACGCTGAAGCCCGGCGGCCGCGTGGAGTTCGGCGTCGTGCAGGGCAAGCGCGGCGCGCAGGCCCTGTCCGTGCGCCAGCTGGACCCGCTGCCCTCGGTGGCGCGCGCCACGCGCAAGCCCGCCGACGAGATGGTGGTCATCGTCGAGGACCTCATCAAGCTCCTCGACGGCGTCTCCGGCTCCCTGCGCCGCGACCGCTACCCCGACAAGAGCGCCGCGCACAAGGTCGCGACCGTCCTGCGGGCCGTGGCCGACGACCTGGAGGCGTGATGCCCCTGCCGCAGCCCACCCTCGCCGACACCGCCGCCGCCGGGGCGCCCGCCGCGCCGGCGCGCCCCAAGCGGGCCCGCAAACCCGTCCTGGACCCCGCGGCGGCGGCCGCGGTGGACCTGGCGCGCGCGGCGGCCGAGGAGATCGCCGACCCCGGCTCGGTCGGGGAGCACCTCGGCGCCGCGGTGGAGGGCGACCGGATCGTCGGGCACTCCTTCGCCTGCACCCTGCGCGGGTACCGGGACTGGCGGTGGGTCGTCACCGTCACCCGCGCCTCCCGGGCGCGCAACGTCACCGTCAGCGAGGTGTGCCTGCTGCCCGGGGAGGACGCGCTGCGCGCCCCGGAGTGGCTGCCGTGGTCGCAGCGCCTGCGCCCCGGCGACGTCGGGCCCGCCGACGTGCTGCCCCGCCGCCCCGACGACCCCCTGCTGGAGGAGGGGTACGAGGCCACCGGCGAGGAGGACGCCGACCGCGTCGCGCTGTGGGAGCTGGGCCTGGGCCGGCCGCGCGTGCTGTCCCAGCTGGGCCGCGACGAGGCCGCGGCGCGCTGGTACGAGGGCGACCGCGGCCCGCGCAGCGAGATCGCCGAGAACGCCGGCGCCCCCTGCTCCACCTGCGGCTACTTCCTCGCCGTCGCCGGGTCGCTGCGGCAGGTGTTCGGGGTGTGCGCCAACGGGTGGTCGCCGGAGGACGGGCGCGTCGTGAGCGTCGACCACGGCTGCGGCGCCCACAGCGAGACCGACGTCGAGGCCGTGGC
>NZ_BAABIL010000664.1:0-6774 GCF_039542765.1 Kineococcus glutinatus | reverse complement strand
GCCGAGTCGCTGGCGGAGCTGGCGGCCCGGCTGCGGGCGCGCGGCGGCACGCTGGTGGCCACCGGCGGCTGCTTCGACGTGCTGCACGCCGGGCACGTCTCGTGCCTGGCCGAGGCGCGCCGCCTGGGCGACGCCCTGGTGGTGCTCATCAACTCCGACGAGTCGGTGCGCCGGCTCAAGGGGCCCACCCGCCCGGCGGTGGGGCAGGCCGACCGCGCGCGCGTGCTCAGCGCGCTGGAGAGCGTGGACGCGGTGGCGGTGTTCAGCGAGGACGACCCGCGCGATGCGCTGGCGCAGCTGCGCCCCGACGTGTGGGCCAAGGGCGGTGACTACGGCGGCGCGGAGCTGCCGGAGGCGGAGCTGGTGCGCAGCTGGGGCGGGCGCGTGGTGCTGCTGCCGTATCTCGACGGGCGCTCGACGACCCGCATCCTGCAGGCGCAGCGGGCCGTCGGGGCGGCCGGGCAGGCGTGAGCGGGGCGGTGGGGCCCGGCGGTGCCGGCGCCGCCGGGGACGTCCTGGTGCTGCGGGCGCTGGGGCTGGGCGACCTGCTGACGGGCGTGGCGCCGCTGCGGGGGGTGCGGCGGCGCTGGCCGGGGCACCGGGTGGTGCTGGCCGCCCCCGCGGCGATCGGGGAGTTCCTGCAGCGGCGCGGGGTGGTGGACGCCGTGCTGGTGACGTCGGGGCTGCGGCCGCTGCGGGGGGTGCAGGGGGTGCTGTCGGGGCCCGGCCACGTCGCGGTGGACCTGCACGGCAGGGGGCCGGAGAGCCAGGAGCTGCTGCTGGCGACGCGACCGGCGGAGTTGCTGGGGTTCGCGAGCGTGGCCAACCCGGTGGGCCCGGACTGGTGGCTGGACGAGCACGAGGTGACGCGCTGGTGCCGGCTGCTGGAGTGGACGTCGCCGGCCTCGTCGGGGGTGTGGTGCGGGCCGGAGGACCTGCGGCTGCGGCCGCGGCCGGAGGTGCTGCCCGACGGCCCGGTCGTGGTGCACCCGGGCGCGGCGTTCGCGTCCCGCCGCTGGCCGGTGCAGCGCTGGGCCGAGGTGACGCGGGAGCTGGTGGCGGGCGGTCACCCGGTGGTGCTGACGGGCAGCGCCGACGAGGCGCACCTCACCGAGGAGCTGGCGGCGCTGGCGCCGGGGGCGCTGGACCTGGGTGGGCGCCTGGACCTGGAGGGGCTGGCGGAGGTGGTGGGCCGCTCGCGGCTGGTGCTGTCGGGGGACACGGGGACGGCGCACCTGGCGACGGCGCTGGGCGTGGCGTCGGTGGTGCTGTTCGGGCCGACGCCGCCGCACTGGTGGGGGCCGGTGCTGGACGCGGACCGGCACCGGGTGCTGTGGCGCGGGGACCCGCGGGCCACGACGTACGTCGGCGACCCGCACGGCGCAGCGCTGGACCCGACGCTGGGGCGCATCGCGCCGGCGGAGGTGCTCGCCGCGGGCGATGAGCTGCTCGGGGGGCGCTGATCCGCGCCCGCGGTGGTGCCCGCGCCCGGTGGCGCCGCGGCGGTCGTCCGGACCACCGCGGCACCGCCCCGCTCAGGCCGGGGCGGCCGCGGCCTCGGCGACGCCGCTGGTGCGGAACCAGTCGACGGTGCGCTCCAGCCCCTCGGCCCACGGCACGCGCGGCTGCCAGCCCAGCAGGGTGCGCGCGAGGGTGGTGTCGGGCCGGCGCACCTGCGGGTCGTCGACCGGGCGGTGCACGAACTGGATCTGCGAGCTCGACCCGGTCGCGGCGATGACGTCCTCGGCGATGCGCCGGACGCTGAGCTCGGTGGGGTTGCCGATGTTCACCGGCCCCGGTTCCCCGGAGCGGGCGAGGGCGAGGATCCCCGCGACGAGGTCGTCGACGTAGCAGATGGACCGGGTCTGCTGCCCGTCACCGGCGACGGTCAGCGGCTGGCCGGCCAGCGCCTGCCGGATGAACGTGGGGATGGCGCGCCCGTCGTGCGGTCGCATCCGGGGGCCGTAGGTGTTGAAGATGCGCACGATGGCGGTGTCGACGCCGTGGGTGGAGCGGTAGGCGGTGGTCAGGGCCTCGGCGTAGCGCTTGGCCTCGTCGTACACCCCGCGCGGGCCGATGGGGTTGACGTGCCCCCAGTACGTCTCCGGCTGCGGGTGGACCTGCGGGTCGCCGTACACCTCGGAGGTGGAGGCCAGCAGGAACCGCGCGCCCTTGTCCTTGGCGAGGCCGAGGGCGTGCCAGGTGCCGGTGGCGCCGACCTTCAGGGTCTGCAGCGGCAGCTTCAGGTAGTCCACGGGCGAGGCCGGGGAGGCGAAGTGCAGCACGAGGTCGACGTCGCCGGGCACGTGCACGAAGTCGGTGATGTCGCAGCGCTGCAGGCGGAAACCGTCGCGCTGCAGGAGGTGCTCGACGTTGGCGGGCCCGCCGGTGACGAAGTTGTCGAGGCAGACGACCTCGACGCCGTCGTCGAGCAGGGCCTCGCACAGGTGCGAGCCGAGGAACCCGGCGCCCCCGGTGACCACGGCCCGCCGGATGGTGCGGCTGCCCAGCGTCGAGGCGACCGTCGTTCCCGTCACGCTTCCTCCTCAGTCGTGGCGCGCCGCGGCCGGCGCTGCGGCCGGGCACCCGGTGCCCGCCGTTCCCGTGCCGGGGAGTCAAGCACCCCGCGGCGGTGGCGACCACCGCAGCACCGGCCGCGGGGGCTGCCGCGCCGGGGAGGGTGGGCGGCTGTAGCGTTCCGGGCCGTGCCCGACCTCCTGCCCCCGCCGCAGAGCGCGCCGACGTCCCCGCCCGCCGCGACGGTGCCCGCACGCCACGCCGTGACGGTGGTCGTGGCCACCCGCGACCGGGCTGCCGACCTGCGCGCCAGCCTGCCCCGGCACGCCGCGCCCGTGGTCGTGGTGGACAACGGTTCCACCGACGGCTCGCTGGAGGTGGTGCGCGCCGAGGCCGAGCGCCGCCGGGAGGCCGGGGAACCGGAGCTGCTGCTGCTGCAGCCGGGGCGCAACCTGGGCGCCACCGCCCGCAACCTGGGTGTGGAGGCGGCCCGCACCCCGCTGGTGGCGTTCGCCGACGACGACTCCTGGTGGGCGCCGGGGTCGCTGGAGCGGGCGGCGGGGTTCTTCGCGGCCAGCCCCCGGCTGGCGCTGCTGGCGGCGCGGCTCCTGGTCGGCGACGCCGAGGAGCTGGACCCGGTGTGCGCGCAGATGGCCGCGGCGCCGTGGGGCCGGGCCGGCGACCTGCCCGGCCCGGACGTGCTGGGGTTCGTGGCCTGCGGCAGCGTGGTGCGTCGCGACGCCTTCTGCGCGGTGGGCGGGTTCGACGACGTGAACTTCTTCGCCGGGGAGGAGGAGCGGGTGGCGTACGACCTCACCGGTGCCGGGTGGGGCATGGCGTACGTGCCGGACGTGGTCGCCCACCACCACCCCTCCCCCGCGCGCAGCGCGCCGGCGGTGCGGGCGCAGCGCATCCACCGCAACGTGGTGCTGACGGCGTGGATGCGCCGGCCGCTGCCGTCGGCGGTGCGCAGCACCGCGTGGCGGGTGGCGGCCGGTGGCCCGGAGCGGGCCGGTGCGCTGGAGGCGCTGGGGATGCTGCCGCGCGCGCTGCGGCTGCGGCGGGTGAACGCCCCGGAGGTCGAGCGGCGGCTGCGGGTGCTCGCGGCGCTGGGGGGCGGCGTTGCCTGAGCAGCACACCGCTGGGCAGCACACCCCCGGGCAGCACACCCCCGGGCAGCACACCGGGTACGCCGTCGACGCCCTGCCCGTGCTGGCCGGGCCCGCCGACGAGCGCGTGAGCGTCGTCGTCATCACCTGGCAGCGGCGGCAGGAGGCGCTGCTGGCGGTGCGGCGGCTGCTCGCCCTGCCGGAGCGGCCGCGGGTGGTCGTGCTGGACAACGGCTCCACCGACGGCACCAGCGCCGCCCTGCGCGCGGCGCACCCGGTGGGTTCGCCCGGCGCCGACCGCCTCGACGTGATCACGTTGCCGCGCAACGAGGGCGCGGTGGCGCGCAACATCGGCGTGGCCACCGCCACCACCCCCTACGTGGCGTTCTGCGACGACGACACGTGGTGGGAACCCGGTTCGCTGCGGCTGGCCGCCGACGTGCTGGACGCCGACGGGCGGGTGGCGGTGCTCACCGCGACGATCCTCGTCGAGCCCGGCGGCATCGACGACCCCATCAACGTCGAGCTGCGCGAGTCCCCCGTGCGGGGGGCGCCGGACCTGCCCGGCCCGGCGCTGGGCAGTTTCCTCGCCGGCGCCTCGGTGGTGCGCCGCGACGCCTTCTGCGAGGTCGGCGGGTTCTCCGCGCGGCTGTGGCTGGGCGGGGAGGAGGAGCTGATGGCCGCCGACCTGGCCGCCGCCGGCTGGGAGCTGTGCCACGTCCCCGACATGGTGGTGCACCACCAGGCGTCGGTGCTGCGGGAGTCGCACCGCCGCCGCCGCGACGGCATCCGCAACACGCTGTGGTTCACCTGGCTGCGCCGGCCGGTGCCCGTCGCGCTGCGCCGCACCCGGTTCCTGCTGCGCACCGTCCCGCGCGACCGGGTCTCGGCGCTGGCGGTGCTCGACGCGGTGCGCGGTGCGGGCTGGGTGCTGCGGGAGCGGCGGGTGCTCCCCGAGCACGCCGAGGCGCGGTTCCGCGCGCTGGAGGACGCGCAGGAGTCGTCCACCGCGCGTCGGTACGTGAGCTGACCGCGGCAGCCGGGCCGGGAGGAGCGGGCGTGGAGATCGTGGAGCGGGAGGCGGCCGTCGTCGTCGGGCTCGTCGTCGAGGCGGGTTTCGCGGACCTGGCGACGCTGGTGCCCCGCGCGTGGCGGGAGGTGTTCACCCTGCCCGGTCTGCCCCGGCCCGGGGGCGGCCGCTGGGCGGAGGCGAGCCGCTACCTCGGGGACGGCCGCTACCGGGAGGTGGTGGGCGTGCCGGGCCCGCCGGGGCGGCTCGCGCCACCGCCCGGCGCGACGTCGGTGCAGGTGCCCGCGGGGCGCTACCTGCACCACGTGCACACCGGGCCGGTCGCGGCGATCGGGGAGGGCTTCGGCGCGATGCACGAGCGGGCGCGGCGCCTCGGCCTGGCGGTGGGCGACGTGAAGCTCGACGTCGGCTACACCCGCGACGGCCGGGACGGCGCGCACGACCTGTTCGTCGACCTGCCCGGCTGAGCGCCCACCCGCGGGGCGGGCGACGCTCAGCCCACCTCGGCCAGCGCCTTGAGCACCCGCTCCTCCGAGACCGGGTGGGCGGTGCCGACCTGCTGCGCGAACTTGGAGATGCGCAGCTCCTGCAGCATCCAGCGGACCCGCTCCAGCTCCTGCGGCGCGTCGTCGCCGTGGCGGGCGCGCGCGGCGTCGTAGCGCTCCTGCACCCGCGCCAGCTCCGCCATCCGCACCCGGTCCCGCTGCGGGTTGGCGGGCAGGGCCTCCAGCCGCCGCTGCGCGCCGCGCAGGTAGCGCAGCAGGTCCGGCAGCCGCTCGAACCCCGCGGCCGTCGCGAAACCGGGACCGACCAGGTCCGACAGCTGCGCGCGCACGTCGGCGACGGAGGGCAGCACCGCCAGGCTCGTCGTGCGCGACAGGGCGCGCTCCACCTCCGCGGCCGCGGTCAGCACCCGCAGCACCCGCTGCAGCACCTCGCCGGCGCGCTGCGGCAGTCCGGCGCGCACCCGGTCCGCCAGGGCGTCGAACGCCGCGGCGGTGCGCACCGGCCCACCGGCCTCGGCGAGCAGGGAGTCCACCGCGCAGGTGACCACGTCGTCGAGGACGGCACCGGCCCCGCCGTGCGGGAAGCGGGCCAGCAGGAGCTTGGCGTCGTTGGGCAGCCCGGCCTGCAGCGCGCGGGCCGGGGAGGGCAGCACGAGCAGCAGCAGCCGGCGGGTGCCGCGCCCCATCGCCCGCCCGGCCTCGTCGGCGGTGGCGAAGGTGCGCACGCCGACGCCCGCGCCCTCGTCGACGAGCGCGGGGAACCCGGTGACCTCCACGCCGCCGCGGTGGCTGGTGTGGGTGGCGGGGACCTCCGCCGGCAGGTCCGCCCACGACCTCGCGCCGCTGCGCTGCAGCTCGTCGGAGGCCTCCTCCAGGGTTTCCTGCACCTGCCCGGCCAGGGAGTCGCGCAGCGCGGCGAAGTCCTTGCCCTCCGCCAGCACCGCGCCCCCGGCGCCCGGTGAGTCGTCGACGACGCGGAACGTGATGCGCAGGTGGTCCGGCACCCGCTCGACGTCGAAGTCCTCCGCGAACAGCTCCACACCGCTGCCGAGGCGGGGCAGCTCGCGGGCCAGCGCCACCGCCAGCGGCTCGGCGTGCGGGCGGACGCGGCGCAGGACCGCGGCGGCGACGTCGGGGGCGGGCACGAAGTTCTTCCGCAGCTGCTTGGGCAGGGAGCGGATGAGGGCGGTGACCAGCTCGTGGCGCAGGCCCGGGACCTGCCAGGACAGGTCGTCGGCGTCGAGGCGGTTGACGACCCCCAGCGGCACCTCCGCGGTCACGCCGTCCGCGGCCGTGCCCGGCTCGAACTGGTACGTCAGCCGCAGCGCGAGGTCGCCCTGCCGCCAGGTGTCGGGGTAGTCGTCCTCGCTGACGGTCTCGGCGCCCTCGGCCACGAGCATCGCCGGGTCGAACGTCAGCAGCTCCGGCTGCTCCCGCCGCACCCGCTTCCACCACGCGTCGAAGTGCCGGCCGGAGACGACGTCGGCGGGCAGGCGGGCGTCGTAGAACCCGAACAGCGCCTCATCGTCGACCACGATGTCGCGGCGGCGGGCGCGGTGCTCCAGCTCCTCGGCCTCCTCGAGGAGTTCGCGGTTGCGGGCGAAGAACTCGT
>NZ_BAABIL010000663.1:0-5207 GCF_039542765.1 Kineococcus glutinatus | reverse complement strand
CCCCCGCCCACGCCGCCACGATCCCCGCCACGGTGCCGGCCACGCACGCGCTGGCCACGCACGCGGCGGCCAGCACCAGCGACAGGCGGGTGGCGTGGGCCAGGCGCGCCACGACGCTGCGGCCGTAGTCGTCGCGGCCCAGCGGCTCCGCGGCGCTCGGCGCCTCCAGGAAGCGCCCGAGGTCCTGGGCGGCGGGGTCGGGCAGCACCAGCGGCCCGGCCAGCGCGAACGCCACCAGGGCCAGCAGGGCGCCGACCGCGGCCGGGCGCGCCAGGGCCCTGCGGCGCGCCGGGGCGGCGCTGGTCGCGCCCGCCTCCAGCATCGGGGTGGTGCTCACGCGGCCGCCTCCAGGCGTCGGGGTCGGGGGTCCAGCCGCAGCACGACGAGGTCGACCGCGGTGTTGATCGCGACGATGAGCAGGGCCAGCACCAGACCGGTGGCCTGCAGGACGGGGACGTCGCGCCAGAACACCGCGTGGACCAGGGCGTGGCCCAGGCCCTGCCAGCCGAAGAGGCTCTCCACGACGACGACGCCCTCGACGAGGACCACCGCCTGCACGCCGACGTAGGGCACGACGGCGACGGCGGCGTTGCGGACCACGTGCCGCAGCACCACCCACCGCTCGGGCAGGCCCTTGGTGTGCGCGAACCGCACGTACCCCGAGCGGCGGACCTCCACGACGGCGTCCCGCGTGACCCGGGCCACCAGGGCGGACAACCCCGCGGCGAGGGTCAGCGCGGGCAGCACCAGGCCGGCCGCGTCGCCGTGGCCCACCGCGGGCAGCAACCCCAGCTGCGCGGACAGGACGACCACGAGCAGCAGGCCCAGCAGGAACGGCGGCACCGCGCGCACCCCGGCGACCCACGCGGTGGTCAGCCGGTCCAGCGCCCCGCCGGGGCGGCGCGCGGCCAGCGTCCCCGCGCACGCGCCGACCACCACCGCCAGCGCCAGCGCCGCACCCGCCAGCTGCACGGTGCCCAGCAGGTAGTGGCCGACCTCCTGCGCCACCGGGCGCGAGGTCACCAGCGAACGCCCCAGGTCCAACTGCACCAGGTCCACCAGCCAGGAGCCGAGCTGCTGCCAGGCGGGCCGGTCCAGCCCCAGCTCCGCGCGCACGGCCTCCGCGGTCTCCTCGTCCACCAGGTCGTAGCCGTAGCGGCCGGCGGCGATGCGGTACGCGGCGTCACCGGGCAGCCGGCGCACCACGAGGAAGCACAGCACCGACACCAGCAGCGCCACCCCGACGGCCTGCGCGCCGCGGCGGGCCAGGACCGACCCCAGCGCCGCCGGCGTCACTCGGCCCACCGCAGGTCGCTGATGCGCCAGGTGGTCTCCAGCGGGTCCATCACGAACCCCTCGACCCGCTCACCGACCGCGGCGTTCATCCGGTACCACGCCACCGGGATGAGGGGCAGCTGCTCCTGCGCGGTGCGCACGACGGTCTCCCGGGCCTGCTGGGCCTGCGCCCCGTCGGCGCCGGCGAGGAGTTCGGCGATGGCGGCGTCGACGGCCGGGTCCCGCCAGCCCATCACGCCCCAGTCGGCCCCCTCGGGCGCGAAGACGGTGGCGACGTCGACCAGGGGGTCGGAGACGAGCGCGAAGTGCTTGGCGATGAGCGCCAGCTCCAGGCTGCCGTCGCCCTGCCCGGCGGGGATCTCGCTGGAGTTGGTGACCTCCACCTGCACGCCGACACCGACCTCGGCGAGGGCCGCCTGGATCGCGGTCGCCAGCGCCGGCAGCTCGGGGCGGTCGGGGTAGGTCAGCAGGTCCAGCCGCAGCGCCTGCCCGTCGCGCTGCAGGACGCCGTCGGCGCCGGGCGCGAACCCGGCCTGGGCCAGCAGCGCGCGCGCCTGGTCCTGGTCCCGGGTCAGCGGCTGCACGTCGGCGTGCCAGGCCTGCAGGGACGGCGGCAGCAGCTGGGTCGCGGCGAGCTCCCGCTCGCGCAGCACCGCGTCGGCCATCGCCTCGCGGTCCAGCGCCAGGCTCAGGGCGCGGCGGACGCGGACGTCACCCAGCACCGGGTGGGCGGCGTTGACCTTGAGCAGGATGGTGCGCGGCTGCAGGCTGGACTCCATCCGGGCGGTGCCGGAGGCCTCCACGCGCTGGCGGCCGGCCGGTTCGAGCCCGAAGACGACGTCGGCCTGGTCGCTGACCGCCATCAGGGCGCGGGACTCGGCGCGCCCGACCGCCTGGAAGTCCACCCCCGCCACGGCCGGCGCCTTCCCGCGCCACCCCTCGAACCGCGTGGTCTCGATGGAGGCCGGCAGTTCCACGTCCTGCACCTGGTACGGACCGGTGCCCAGGACCTCGGTGACCTCGCCGCTGTCGTCGTAGGCGGCCGGGGCCAGCACGGCGGTGCTGTAGTGCGTCAGGACGGCCGGCAGGGTGAGGGTGGGGTGCGCCAGCTCGAACACCACCGCGGACCCCTCGGGGACGATCCGCGCGATGGGCACGTCGGCGAGCGGGCTGGCCGTCTCGGCGGCGACCTTCTCCAGCGCCGACACCACCGATTCCGCCGTGAGCGCGGTGCCGTCGTGGAACGTGGCGCCCTGCACGAGCTGGAACCGCCAGCGCGTGTGGTCGGGGGAGGACTCCCACGCCGTCGCCAGACCGGGGACGAGCTCACCCCGCAGGTCGCTGGTCACCAGCGTCTCGGTGACCTGCAGCCGCGTGAAGACCTCCCCGTCGGCCGTGGGGTCCAGGCTGTGCACCTCGAAGGGACCGGCGATGCGCAGGGTCGGGTCCTGCTCCGGGGCGCCGCCCGAGCCGGCACCGGAGCTGCAGGCGCCGGCCGCGAGGAGGGTGCCGGCGAGTGCGGCGGCGAGGAGGACGGTGCGCGGGCGCGCGAGAGGTGGCATGGGGGCCTGCTTTCGGGGTGGGAACGGCACCGAACCCTAGTCGATAAGGATTCTCACTCGCAAAGGAGGTGGAGACCGTCGCGGCCACCCGCGCGGTGGCCGAACTGCTGCCCGCACGACCGGCCTGGGCTCCGGCGGCGGCTCGACCAGGGGAGTGCGTCGGGCCGGTTGCCGAGGAAGGAGCGCCACGGCGAGGATGCGGCGTGACCTGGGACATCCCGCTGGCCGAGTTCGACGCCGACTCTGCGGTGCTGATCGAACCCGAGCCGGGGCCCACGTCGGGTGCGATCCCGGAGCGCGCGGTCATCTGCTTCTTCCGCGACGTCATCGACGAGGTGTGCGGTGATGGCCGCGCCGAGGTCGTCGCGACCTTCACGTGGGAGCACGGAACCCACGAGCTGTTCAGCCTCCAGGTCGGTGAGCGTCGGGTGGCGGTGTTCCACCCCGGCGTCGGCGCGCCACTGGCCTGCGGCCTGTTCGAGGAGGCGATCGCGACGGGCTGTCGCACCTTCGTCGCGTGCGGCGGAGCAGGTGCGGTGGTCCCCGGCCTCGCGCTGGGCCACGTCGTCGTCCCCGATGCCGCGGTCCGCGACGAGGGGACCTCCTACCACTACCTGCCGGCCAGCCGCGAAGTCAGCGCGGACCCGGCCGTGACGGCCGTGCTCCGTGCCGTGCTCGACGAGCGAGCCGTGCCCCACGCGGTCGGCACGACGTGGACGACCGATGCGCCCTACCGCGAGACCACCGCGAAGATCGCCGCCCGGCGTCGCGAGGGGTGCATCACGGTGGAGATGGAGACCGCGGCCTTCCTGGCCGTCGCCCGCCATCGCGGCGTGACGTTCGGGCAGTACCTGTACGCAGGCGACGACGTCAGCGGCGAGACGTGGGACCACCGCCACTGGCACACGTCGTCGGCCCGCCGCGATCTGTTCTGGCTCGCGGTGGACGCCGTCCTCCGACTCCCGTGACGAAAGCGCAGCACAGCACCCCACCCACGGGCCTGTTGCAGGGCAGCGCCATCGACGTGCGAGGGGAGCGGCGACGGGAACGGCGACGCGGGCGAAATGACATAATGTCCATTATCGGCGTTACACAGAAGGGGTCGGCGCAGCGCGGACGACCCCTTCGAACCGACCCGGGCGACAACCTGGCGCCGGTCCACGCACGACACACCGCAGCACCGGCGCGCGACCCGGCGGCTGCGCCTCCACGCCGCGTCGCCCGGTGCGCAGCCGCCGGGTGAACCCGTGGCGCACACCGGCGAGTTCCGCTGGAGCCCGCCGGATCCGGCGGGCTCGCGGCCGGCGAGCGCAAACCCGGCACCGGCCCGGGAACCGCGGCGACCCGGGGTCGATGTCTAGGCCCAGCCCGCCCGGGTCGGCGCCTGCGCCACCGGGTGTCGTCGCGCCGGCCCGGCGACCGGTGCGCCCCGCCACGCGGGACGGGGCCGAGACCGGCGAGTTCCGCATAATGGTGAGTATGCGGACGATGCGCGGGTCTCCGTGGTGCGTGACAACCCTTGCGGCGCAACGGTTTCGGCTGGACCAGCCGGGGCCGGCCGGGGTATGATCACGAGGTGTCGGCACCACTGGCCCCGCTGCCGGGGAACCTGTCCCCCCGGTCGCCGCTGCGCGACGGGGTCGCCGCGTACCTGCAGGCCCGCCTGCCCCGCAAGGACTCCCCGCACACCGTGGCCGCCCTGCGCCGGGACCTGGCGGGGATCGCCGTGCTGCTCCCCCACCCCGACACCGACACCGACATCGAGACCGACATCGAGACCGGCACCGGCGCCGACTCCGGACCGGGCTCGGCCACCGCGGCAGCCGATCGCGACCTCGAGGCGCTGATGGCGCACTTCCCGCTCGGTGGGCTGCGGGTGCGCACGCTGCGCGCTGCGTTCGCCGCCTTCGCCGTGGACCACGCGCGCAGCTCCATCGCCCGGGCCTGGTCGACCTGGAACGGGTTCTGCCGCTTCCTCGTCACCGAGGAGGTGCTGGCCGGAAACCCCATGGCGGGCATCGAGCGCCCCCGCCCGCAGCGGGCCGAACCCAAGGCGCTGCGCGGGCACGACACTCCCGAGGTGCTGCTGCGCGCGGTGGCCTCCGGTGCCCGGCGGGCGCGCGACCCCTGGCCCGAACGCGACGTCGCGGTGCTCGCCACGCTCCTGGTGAGCGGCATCCGCTCCGCGGAGCTGCTCGCGCTGCGCGTGGGCGACCTGGTCGGCCAGCCCGGCGACCAGCGGCTGCACGTGCTGGGCAAGGGCAACGCCGAGCGCAGCGTGCCGGTCGAGCCCGCGCTGACGGCGGTGCTGGAGGCCTACCTCGCCAGCCGGGCGCGGCGCTGGGGCGA
>NZ_BAABIL010000662.1:0-1453 GCF_039542765.1 Kineococcus glutinatus | reverse complement strand
GCCCGCGCTGACGGCGGTGCTGGAGGCCTACCTCGCCAGCCGGGCGCGGCGCTGGGGCGAGGAACGGCTGCCGGGTCCGACGCAGTGGTTGTTCGTCGACGGCGCGGGGCGGCAGCTGACCCGCAACCAGCTGCAGTACCTGGTGCGCTCCTGCTACCGGTGGGCCGGTGTGCACGACCGGGTGCTGCGCGGTTCGCTCGTGCACGCCCTGCGGCACACGTTCGCGACGCGGGTGGTGGCCAGCGGGGCCAGCGCGGTGGAGGTGATGCGGCTGCTGGGGCACCAGAGCCTGAACACCTCCCAGCGCTACATCGACGCCGGGGCGCAGGAGCTGCGTTCGGCCGCCGCGGGGAACTCCTCCTACGCGGTGCTGCGGGAGGTCGCGGACGGCTGAGGGGGCACCGCCGCGTGGCGGTGCCCCCTCAGGTGCGTGCTGCCGCCGGGGCGGCCCGGTTCACTTCTCGTAGCTGCGCAGGGCGTTGCCCAGCCCGAAGAAGGTGGGGGCCCACTGGCCGACGAAGATGCCCCAGCGGTCGGCGCGGTCGATGCCCGCGGGCTCCTTGTTCTTGGAGGCGTACCAGGACAGGAACGACAGACCGATGCTGGCGAAGGCGGCGGTGTAGGCCCACTCGGACCTGACGCCGGCGTCGTGCAGCTTCTCGATGACCATGCGGACTCCTCGGGGGTCGTGGGACGACTCCTCCGATGTCACACCACCGCAGTGCTTCCCGCCACCCGAGATCGCGCCACCCGATCCGTCCCCGACCCGTCCCCGATCCGTCCCCGATCCGGTGGGGGTCAGGCCGGCAGGTCCTTGGCGTGCAGCACGCTGCGCCGGGCCGGGCGGTAGCCGTGGGCGGTGTACAGGCGCACCGCCCCCGAGGGGTTGGCGCTGTCCACGTCGAGCCCGGCGGCGACCATGCCGTCGGCGGCGTAGGCGCGGGCCGCGGCCGTCAGCAGCGCCGACGCCACCCCGCGGCGGCGCAAGGGGCGGCGCACCCCCAGCAGGTCCGTCCAGCCCTCGCGGAACCCCTGCGCGGGCCAGTCCTCCTCGTAGGCGCCCGACAGCAGGTACCCGGCCACCACGTCCGTCCCACCCGCCCCGCCGCCGCTGGAGGTGGTGGAGGTGGTGGAGGTGGTGGAGACGACGAAGCTCCACCCCGGGCGGAAGTGGCGGCTGCCGGTCACCCGCAGCGCCCAGTGCGCCGCCGTGAGCGGCTGCGAACCCCAGTGGTCGCGGAAGACGTCGTTGTGCGCCGCGCGCACCCCCTCCGACAGCTCCTCGCGGTAGGGCTGCAGGCGCAGACCCCCGGGCAGCCGCGGCCGCGGCAGGCGCGCCGCGGCCAGGTCGCGGCGCATGTCGGTGTAGTACCGCAGCGGGCGCAGGTGGTGGCGGGCGAACAGGGCGCAGCGGTCCGCGCGGGACTCCTCCGCCCAGGTGTCCATCCGCGCC
>NZ_BAABIL010000661.1:0-1410 GCF_039542765.1 Kineococcus glutinatus | reverse complement strand
GGGCGACGCGACGGGCGAGCCCGAGGACGCCGTGGCGGGGCAGCAGCGGCGCCGCCTCCGCGGCGGCGGCGGAGCCGGCCAGCGGACCGAACGCGGTGAGGATCCAAGTGCCCACCGACATCGGCGACGTCGGTTTCGCCACCCGGAGCATGTTGTAGAACCGCTCGGGGCGGCCGAGGTCGGCGATGAGGAAGTAGGCGCTGGCGCCCAGCGCACCCAGCGACGTGATGCGCAGGCCGCGGCGCAACGACACCTCCCCGCGCGCGTCGGCCACGGCGGCCAGGACGGAGGAGCCGGCCGCGAGGCCGCCGGTGAACAGGTAGATCGCGATGTCGTGCGTCCACACCGGCGGTTTGAGGACGGCGCGGCCGTAGTAGGAGGAGAACTCCGCGTCCGGCACGGTGGCGTTCGGGTCGCCGCGACGGCCGCGCCCACCACCGCCCGGGCGACCGCCGCGCCGGCCCATGCCGGACTCCCACATCCGCGCCGCCTGGCCGCCGACCGGGTCGGCGCGCGTTCCGGCGCCGCGGACCTCGCCGCCCGGTTCGGTGCCCTGCCGGTCCGCGGTCGCCGCGTCCGGCCCGGGTCCCGCCGGGGCGCTGCCGGGTCCCCCCGGGGCGCTGCCGGGTCCCCCCGGGGCGCTGCCGGGTCCCCCCGGGGCGCTCACCGGCGCCCCACCGCCGCGGCCAGGCCACCGAGCAGCATCGCCCCGGCGGCCACCGCCATCGTCCGGTACATGGCGGGCAGGTCGCGGGTCGGGACGACCGGGTCCGGCGGCAGGCCGTACACCTCCGGCTCGTCGAGCAGCAGGAAGAACGCCCCGTCCCCGCCGACGCCGTCGTGGGGGTCGTTGCCGTACAGCCGCGCCTCGGTGACCCCGGCCTCGTGCAGCTGGCGCCTGCGGCGCTCGGCGCGCTCGCGCAGCTCGTCCAGGTCGCCGAACTGGATGGACTCCGTGGGGCACGCCTTGGCGCAGGCGGGCGTCTCGTCGGCCTTGAGCCGGTCGTAGCACAGGGTGCACTTCCAGGCCCGGCCGTCGCCCTCGCGCTTGTCGATGACGCCGTAGGGGCAGGCCGAGACGCAGTACCCGCAGCCGTTGCAGACGTCCTGCTGCACGACGACGGTGCCGAACTCGGTGCGGAACAGCGCGCCCGTGGGGCACACGTCCAGGCAGCCGGCGTGCGTGCAGTGCTTGCAGACGTTGGACATCATCAGCCAGCGCACGTCGGCGCGCCCGTCCGGCGTGGCGGTGGGCGCCGAGTCCCCCGCGAGCGGGAGGTACCCCCAGCCCGGCATGCCGAGGTCCTGCACCCGCGAGCCGGCTGCGGCTCCGGCGGTCGCGCCGGCGCGGGAGGACGATCCGCCGCCTCCCGCGCCACCACCGCCGCACCCGCAGCCGCCGGTGGCGGC
>NZ_BAABIL010000660.1:0-2657 GCF_039542765.1 Kineococcus glutinatus | reverse complement strand
GCACCTGTCGGCCTCCCGGCTGGTGGCCCTGGCGGCGGACCCGGCGGCCCTGGCGCTGCAGCTGCGCCGGCCGCTGCCTGGTGCGCCCAGCCCGCAGACGCGGCGGGGCACGGCGTTCCACTCCTGGCTGGAGCGACGTTTCCGGGCCGCCGCCCTCCTCGACCTCGACGAGCTGCCGGGCGCGGCGGACGCCGGCGCCGCCGACGACGGTCAGCTGGCCGTGCTGCAGGCGAACTTCCTGGCCTCGGAGTGGGCCGGGCGCGAGCCGTTCGCGGTGGAGGTGGCGGTGGAGACGCCGGTGGCGGGCGTCGTGGTGCGCGGCCGCATCGACGCGGTGTTCCGCAGCGTCGGCCCCGACGGGCGCGTCCGCTACGACGTCGTGGACTGGAAGACCGGCCGGCCCCCGGTCGGGGACGCGGCCCGCGCCCGCGACGTCCAGCTGGCGGTGTACCGGCTGGCGTGGTCGCGGCTGCACGGCGTGCCGGCGCAGGACGTGAGCGCGGCGTTCTTCCACGCCTCGACGGGCCAGACGGTCCGGCCCGTCGACCTGCACGACGCCGCCGCGCTGGAGGCGCTGGTGGCCTCGGTCCCGGCGGGGGAGGGCGGACCCTGACCCGCCGCGACCCGCGCGCTTGACCTCGACCTCGCTCGAAGTCCTAGCGTCGCGGCAGCAGCGCCCGCGGTGGCCGTCCGCCGCCCGACCCGCACCCCAGAACCGGAGAGCACCGTGGACATGCAGGGAACCGCCTGGCACTCCCTCTACAGCGTCATGCACGCCAAGCAGGGGCGCCCGATCTCCTGGGCGACGGTGCGGCGGATCGGGGGTTTCGCCCGCCCGCACCGCGCCCGCCTCGTCGCCTTCGTCCTCCTCAGCGTCCTGACGTCCGCGCTCGCCGTCGCCACGCCGCTGCTGGCCGGCGACGTGGTCGACGCCATCGTGCGCGCCGAACCGCTGCGGGTCGTGGCGCTGTACGCGGTGCTCATCGCGGTCATCGCGCTGGTGGACGCCGGCCTCGGCCTCGTGGAGCGCTGGCTGTCCGCGACCATCGGCGAGGGCCTGATCGCGCAGCTGCGCACCGCCGTGTTCGACCACGTGCAGCGCCAGCCGATCGCGTTCTTCACCCGCACCCGCACCGGGGCGCTGGTCAGCCGGCTGAACTCCGACGTCATCGGCGCCCAGCGCGCCTTCGCCGGGACGCTGTCCGGCGTCGTCGGCAACCTCGTGACGCTGACCCTCACCCTCGTGGCGATGGTGAGCATCTCCTGGCAGATCACGCTGCTGGCCCTGCTGCTGCTGCCGGTCTTCGTGCTGCCGGCCCGGCGGATGGGGGCGCGGCTGGCGCAGCTGGAGCGGGAGTCCGCGCAGCACAACGCGCACATGAGCACGCAGATGACGGAGCGGTTCTCCGCCCCGGGCGCCACGCTGGTGAAGCTGTTCGGCCGCCCGCAGCAGGAGTCCGCGGAGTTCGCCCGCCGGGTGCTGCGGGTGCGCGACATCGGGGTGCGCCGCGCGATGCTGCAGACGGTGTTCGTGACGGCGCTGACGACCGTCTCCGCGCTGGCGATCGCGCTGGTCTACGGCCTCGGGGGTTTCTACGCCCTGCGGGACGCCCTCGACGCCGGCGACGTCGTCGCCCTGGCGCTGCTGCTGACGCGCCTGTACGCGCCGCTGACCGCGCTGGCGAACGCGCGGGTGGAGGTGATGAGCGCGCTGGTCAGCTTCGAGCGGGTCTTCGAGGTCCTCGACCTGGAGCCCCTCGTCCGCCAGGCGCCGGACGCCGTGGCGGTGCCCGAGGGGCCGGTGTCGGTGGAGTTCGACGAGGTGCGGTTCACCTACCCCACGGCGGAGAAGGTGTCCCTGGCCTCGCTGGAGGACGTCGCGGTCCTCGACGACCGGGCGGGCGTGGAGGTGCTGCACGGGGTGTCGTTCCGCGCCGAGCCGGGCCAGCTCGTCGCGATCGTCGGCTCCTCCGGCGCGGGCAAGTCGACGATGGCGCAGCTGATGGCGCGGCTGTACGACGTGGACTCCGGTGCGGTGCGCCTCGGCGGGGTGGACGTGCGCCGCCTCACCGCCGAGTCGCTGCGCCGCACCCTGGGGATGGTCACCCAGGACGGGCACCTGTTCCACGAGTCGCTGCGCGACAACCTGCTGCTGGCCGCCCCGGAGGCGACGGAGGAGCAGCTGTGGGACGCCCTCGGCCGCGCCCGGATGGCCGAGCTGGTCGCGGCGCTGCCCGACGGCCTGGACACCGTCGTCGGCGAGCGCGGCTACCGCTTCTCCGGCGGGGAGCGGCAGCGGCTGACGATCGCGCGGCTGCTGCTGGCGCACCCGCGGGTGGTGGTCCTCGACGAGGCCACCGCGCACCTGGACTCCACCTCGGAGGCGGCGGTGCAGGAGGCGCTGGCCGAGGCGCTGGCGGGGCGCACCGCCGTCGTCATCGCCCACCGGCTGTCCACGATCCGCTCCGCCGACCTCATCCTCGTCGTGGAGGACGGCCGGGTCGTGGAGCGGGGCCGGCACGAGGAGCTGCTGGCCGCGGGCGGCCGCTACGCGCAGCTGCACCGCACCCAGTTCGGGCAGCGGGTGCCGGTGCAGCAGGAGGACCGCCCGGCGGGCGCGTCGCCGGCCCCGCAGCCGCAGGAGCTGCCGCGCTGAG
>NZ_BAABIL010000659.1:0-1586 GCF_039542765.1 Kineococcus glutinatus | reverse complement strand
GTCGCCGCCGCGCGCGCCGCCCGCCGCGACGCCGCCCCCGACGCCGCCCGGCTGCTGCTCACCGCCTGCGGCCCGCGCGCCCGCCTCTGGGAGCGCCGCCCGCACGACCCCGACCACCTCCTGGTGCGCTTCGGCACCGCCGACCTGCCCGCCGACGTGTCCCTGGAGGACCCCGCGCGCCCCGAGCACGACCGCCGGGTGCGCTGGCGGGCCGGCGACGTCCCCGTGACCGTGGGGCTGCGCGAGCACCCCGTCACGGGCATCGCCGGGCGCGGGCCCGGTGACGAGGTGCCGCGCCGGCTGGCGGCCTGGGTCGTGGCGCAGCTGGCCGTGCTGCAGAGCCCCCGCGACCTCACCGTCGTCGTCCTCACCGACGCCACCGGTGCCGGCTGCTGGGACTGGGTGCGCTGGCTGCCGCACGCCCGCCCGGCCGACGGGCAGGACACCAGCGTCCTGCTCGGCACGGACACCGCCACCTGGGGGCGCCGCGTCGCCGAGCTCGGCGCGCTCGTGGCCGCCCGCCGCCGTGCCGCGGCCGCCTCCGGCGCACCCGTGGCGTTCGGCGACGTCGTCGTCGTCCTCGACGGCGCCCGGAGGCTGCGCTCCCTGCCCGGTGTGGCCGCGCTGCTGGAGCAGGGCCCCGCCGTCGGGGTGCGCGCGGTGTGCGTCGACGCCGAGGAGCGGCTGCTGCCGGAGGAGTGCACCGCCGTCGCCGTCGTGACCGGTGCCGCCGGCGCGGAGGAGCTGTCCGTGCGGCGCAGCCGGTCCGGGGCCGTGCACGGGGTGCGCCCCGACCTGCCCGCCGCCGGCTGGTGCACCCGCGTCGGCCGCGCCCTGGCGCCCGTGCGCGACGTCGGCGACGACGGCGGCGACACCGGGCTGCCCGCCACCTCCCGGCTGCTGGACGTCCTCGACCTGGAACCGCCCACCGCCGACGGCGTCGCCGCGCGCTGGCTCGCCGGGGGCCGCAGCACCTCGGCGGTGGTGGGGGAATCCCTCGACGGGCCCTTCGCCGTCGACCTGCGCACCGACGGCCCGCACGGCCTCGTGGCCGGCACCACCGGCTCCGGAAAGTCCGAGTTCCTGCAGACCGTCGTCGCCGCCCTCGCGGTGGCCAACCGCCCCGACGAGATGACGTTCGTCCTCGTCGACTACAAGGGCGGGGCGGCGTTCAAGGACTGCGTCGACCTGCCGCACACCGTCGGGATGGTCACCGACCTCGACCCCCACCTGGTGCGCCGCGCCCTGGAGTCCCTGCGCGCCGAGCTGCGCCGCCGCGAGCACCTGCTGGCCGACGCCGGCGCCAAGGACCTGGAGGACCTGCAGGAGGGCGTCGACACCGGCCGGCTGCCCGGCGCCGCGCGCCTGCCGCGGCTGGTCATCGTCATCGACGAGTTCGCCTCCCTGGTGCGGGAGCTGCCCGAGTTCGTCACCGGCCTGGTCGACGTCGCCCAGCGCGGCCGCTCCCTGGGCATCCACCTGCTGCTGGCCACCCAGCGCCCCGGCGGGGTGGTCTCCCCGGAGATCCGCGCCAACACCCCCCTGCGCATCGCGCTGCGCGTCACCGACGCCACCGAGAGCACCGA
>NZ_BAABIL010000658.1:0-1335 GCF_039542765.1 Kineococcus glutinatus | reverse complement strand
CGCGCCGCGCAGGCCCAGGTCGCCGAGGAGGTGGGCGCCGGCGCCGGGCGCGCCCTGGTGGTGGTGGCCGCGTCGCTGGCGGAGGCCGCCCGGCTGCGGCAGGCCGCCGAGCAGGCGCGCACCGGGCTGGAGTCGGAGGTGAGCACCGCCCGCAAGCAGGTGCAGTCGCTGCGCGAGGAGCGCCAGCGGCTGGAGGACTCCCGGCACCGCGACGAGGTGGCCCGCGCCCAGCAGCGCTGGCGCATCGAGCAGCTGCAGGCCCGCGCGAGCGAGGAGCTGGGCCTGGACGCCGACGCCCTCGTCGCCGGGTTCGGCCCCGACCAGCCCGTCCCCCCGCCGCCGGGGGAGGACGAGGAGGGGCTGCTGCCGCGGCCGTACGTGCGCGCCGAGCAGGACAAGCGCCGCCGCGCCGCCGAGCGGGCGCTGGCGCAGCTGGGCACCGTCAACCCGCTGGCGCTGGAGGAGTTCGCCGCGCTGGAGGAGCGGCACTCCTTCCTCGTGGCCCAGTGCGACGACCTGCGCGCCTCGCGCAAGGACCTGCTGGACATCGTCAAGGAGGTCGACGAGCGGGTGGAGCAGGTGTTCTCCGCGGCCTTCGCCGACGTGGCGGCGCAGTTCGAGCAGGTCTTCGGGCGCCTCTTCCCCGGCGGGGAGGGCCGGCTGGTGCTCACCGACCCCTCCGACATGCTCGCCACGGGCATCGAGGTGGAGGCGCGCCCGGCGGGCAAGAAGGTCAAGCGCCTCTCGCTGCTGTCCGGTGGGGAGCGGTCGCTGACGGCGGTGGCGATGCTGGTGTCGATCTTCCGGGCCCGCCCCAGCCCGTTCTACGTGCTCGACGAGGTGGAGGCCGCCCTCGACGACACGAACCTGGGGCGGCTGCTCACCCTCTTCGAGGAGCTGCGCGAGTCCAGCCAGCTCATCGTCATCACCCACCAGAAGCGCACCATGGAGATCGCCGACGCGCTGTACGGGGTCACGATGCGCGGGGACGGGGTGACGACCGTGGTGAGCCAGCGGCTGCGGGAGGCCGCGCCGGCGTGACGGGGGGTCCGCGCGGTGTGGCGCCGCGTGCGGCTGCGGGCGTCCGGCCGGGGGCGGGGTTGTCACGAGCGGGCAACGGTCCGCGCGCCGACTGGCCCGGCCCCGCGGTCGGCTGCACAGTGAGCACGTGCTGATCGGAACTCTCGTCGTGACGCTGCTCGTCTGCCTCGGCCTGGCGCTTTCGGTCCTGTACGTCGTCGCCGCCCCGCACCTGCGCCGCAGCGACGACCACCGCGCCCGCTCCTCCAGGCTGCGCAGCGCCATCCACAGCGCGCTGTCCATGGTCTCGGCCTG
>NZ_BAABIL010000657.1:0-2784 GCF_039542765.1 Kineococcus glutinatus | reverse complement strand
CCGCGCCGGGCGTGGTCCCCGCCGTGCAGCTGCTCCACCGCGTGCGGCAGCAGCCCGGCCAGGACCTCCACCCCGTCGCGCGCCCCGCCCGGGGAACCGGGCAGGTTCACGACGAACGTCCGCCCCGCCACCCCCGCCAGCCCGCGGGACAGCGCGGCCGTCGCCACGCCCTTGGCGGTGCCCGCCGCCCGCAGCGCCTCCTGCACGCCCGGCACCTCGACGTCGAGGACGCGGCGGGTCATCTCCGGGGTGAGGTCCAGCGGTGTCAGGCCCGTGCCGCCGTTGGTGACGACGACGTCGTAGCCCGCCGCCACGGCCGTGCGCAGCACCTCCTCGACGATCTCGCCGTCCGGGACGACCTGCGGGCCGTCCACGTCGAACCCGGCCGCCTCCAGGCCCGCGACGACGAGCGGGCCCGAGCCGTCCTCGTAGACCCCGGCCGAGGCCCGGTTGGAGATCGTCACGACGAGCGCGCTGCGGCGCCCGCCGCCCTCAGCGCCCACCGGCGTCCTCGGCGACCCAGTCACCGGACCTCCCCCCGCTCTTGGCCACGACGCGCACGTCGGTGATGCGCGCGTGCCGGTCGACCGCCTTGACCATGTCCACGAACGCCAGCGCGGCCACCACCACGCACGTCAGCGCCTCCATCTCCACCCCGGTGCGGTCCGCGGTGCGCACCGCCGACGCGATCCGCACCCCGTCCGCCTCCACGTCGAGGTCGACCGCCACCCCGTGCACCGCGACCGGGTGCGCCAGGGGCACCAGGTCGGGGGTCCGCTTGGCCGCCTGCAGGCCCGCGATGCGCGCCACGGCCAGGGCGTCGCCCTTGGGCAGACCGCCGGCGGTGAGCATCCCCAGCACCTGCGGCGAGCACAGCACCCGGCCCTCCGCCCGCGCCTCGCGCACCGTCACCGGCTTGGCGGAGACGTCCACGACGTGCGCGCGCCCGGCGGCGTCCAGGTGCGGCAACCGCCCGGCGCCCTCCCCGGTGCCCGCCCCCGCAGCGCTCACGCCGGCCCCGCCCCGAGCAGCACGCAGTCCACCTCGTCGCCGGCGGCCACCGCGGTGACGTGCGGCGGCACGACGACGAGGCAGGTGGTGCGGGCCAGGGCGGTCACCAGGTGGGAACCGGGCCCGCTCACCGGCTCCACCCGCAGCCCGTCCGCCTCGCGCCACCAGCGGCCCCGCACGTACTGCTCCTTGCCCGCCGGGGAGCGCCAGCCGGCCGTCGCCACCGCCCGCACCCGCGGCCGCTGCGGGTCGGGGCCCTCCTCCCCCAGCATCCGGCGCAGCGCGGGGCGCACGAACACCTCGAAGGAGACGAAGGCGCTCACCGGGTTGCCCGGCAGCGTGAAGACCGGGGTGGCGCCCTCCCCGAGGGTGCCCGCGCCCTGCGGCATCCCCGGCTGCATCGCGACACCGCGGAAGGTCACCGTCCCGGTGCGGGCCAGCACCTCCCGGACGACGTCGTACGCCCCGGCGCTGACCCCGCCGGAGGTGACGAGCACGTCGGCGCGCACGAGCTGGTCCTCCAGGGTCCGCTGCAGCTCCCCCGCCTCGTCGCGCACCACGCCCACCCGGTACGCCTGCGCGCCCACGTCCAGGGCCGCTGCCGTCAGGGCGAAACCGTTGGCGTCGTGCAGCTGCCCGGGGGCGAGCGCGGCACCGGGCTCGACGACCTCGCTGCCGGTGGAGACCACCACGACGCGCGGGCGGGGGCGGATGCGCACGCGCGCCCGCCCCACCGCGGCCAGCACCGCCACGTGCCGCGGCTCCAGCCGGGTGCCGGCCTCCACGACCACCACGCCCGCGCCGACGTCCTCCCCGGCGCGGCGCACGTGCTGCCCCTCGGTGGGGGCGTGGCGCACCTCGACACCCACCACGCCCCCGTCGGTCCACTCCACCGGCACCACGGCGCCGGTGCCGCGCGGCACCGGCGCCCCGGTCATGATCCGCACCGCCGTGCCCGCCGTCAGCCGCAGCGCCTCCCCGCTGCCGGCGGCCAGGTCGGCCACCACCGGCAGCCGCACGGGCGCCTGCGGCGTGGCGCCCGCCACGTCCACCAGGCGCACCGCGTAGCCGTCCATCGCCGAGTTGTCGAACGCCGGCAGCGGCCAGGGCGCGACGACGTCCTCCGCCAGGACGCAGCCCAGCGCCTCCAGAAGGGAGGTCTCGAGCGGCGCGAGCGGCCGCACGAGGTCCAGGCACGCGCGCCGGTGGGCGTCCACCGCGACGAGCTGGGCGGGCCCGTGCGCCGGGCGCACCGGGGAGGGGGCGGTCACCGCGGGATCACCCCCGCTCGCCGCCGGAGGCGACGAACTCCGCGAGCCAGGCGCGCAGGTCCGGGCCGATGTCCTCGCGCTCGCTGGCCAGGCGCACGACGGCCTTGATGTAGTCGAGCTTGTCGCCGGTGTCGTAGCGGCGGCCGCGGAACACCACGCCGTGCACGCCCCCGCCGGGCGCGCCCGAGACGGCGAGCGTCTGCAGGGCGTCGGTGAGCTGGATCTCCCCGCCCTTGCCCGGCGGCGTCTCGTGCAGCACGGGGAAGACGGCCGGGTCGAGCAGGTAGCGGCCGATGATGGCGAGGTTGCTCGGGGCCTCCTCGCGCTTGGGCTTCTCCACCAGGCCGGTGACGCGCACGACGTCCTCGGTGTCGGTGGGCTCGGCCATCGCGCAGCCGTAGAGGTGGATCTGGTCGGCGGGGACCTCCATGAAGGCCACGACGCTGCCGCCCAGGCGCTCGCGGACCTCGATCATCCGCTCCAGCAGGGGGTCGCGGGCGTC
>NZ_BAABIL010000656.1:0-693 GCF_039542765.1 Kineococcus glutinatus | reverse complement strand
CCCGCCGCCAGCGCGACCTGCGCCTCCAGCCCCCGGCACACCGCCGGCGTCTCCCCCCAGCGCTCCAGCGCCGCCAGCCACTCCCGGGCCGCGGCCAGGTCGTCCACGGCGAGCGCGGCCCTGATCGCGGGGTGTGCAGCGATGATGCCGTGGCGGGCGTTCATCGCGGCGCGGTCGATCTCGGCGAACAGCTCGACCGCCTCGTGGGCCGAGCCGCCGCTGAGGGCGGAGCGCGCGGCGTCGACGAGGTGGCGGGTCAGGTCCGGGGAGTTGCGGGCCCGCGCGTCGGCCAGCGCCTTGCGGGCCAGCACGAGGTTGCGCTCGCCCTTGCCCCGCTGCTGGTAGCGCAGCGGGGTGTAGCCGCTGTGCCGCAGCGACACACCTGGGGCCGACGCGAAGCTCAGCGGCGGCCCCGAGGTGACCAGCTGCTCGTGCAGGGGCCCCTCCCAGCGGCAGCGCGAGCGGCGGAAGAGCCGTGGCAGCTCGAACCGGACGGCGCCTTCCACACCGTCCCAGGAGTCGGAGGACACGACGACGTTGAGGCAGTCGGCGGTGGTGCCGTGCAGGTGGCGGCGCAGCAGGCGGGGGTCGCCGTCGACGACCTCGTCAGCGTCGACGCTGAAGACCCAGCGGCCCGTGCAGTGCTGCAGGGCGCGGTTGCGGGCGGCACCGAAGTCGTCGTCCCAGTACCCC
>NZ_BAABIL010000655.1:0-3142 GCF_039542765.1 Kineococcus glutinatus | reverse complement strand
GGGCGCGGTGCCCCGGCGCTCCCACCGCGCGGGCGGGCCCGGGGTCAGCGGACGGCGGACAGGTCCGCGGTGCGCGTCTCGCGCAGCGCGGCCAGCGCCAGCAGGCTCAGCACCGCGGCGCCGGCGAGGTACCAGCCCACCCAGGTCAGGCCACCCGCCCCGGCCAGGCGCACCGCCGTGTAGGGGGCCAGGGAGGCACCCAGGATGCTGCCGGAGTTGAAGGCCACCGACGCGCCGGTGTAGCGCACGGCGGTGGGGAACAGCTCCGGCAGGTAGGCCCCGATGGGGCCGAACACCAGGCCCATGCAGAACAGGCCGGCGCAGAGGAACACCATGACCAGCGCGGTGCTGCCCGAACCCAGCAGCGGCTCGATGAGCAGGCCGAGCACGAGGGCGCCGAGCATCGCGGCGGCCAGCACGGGCCGGCGCCCGAACCGGTCGCTCAGCAGGCCGGAGACCGGGGTGCCCAGCGCCATGAAGAGCACCGCCCCGCAGAGCATGAGCAGGAACGTGCGCCGGTCGTAGCCCAGCCCGGCCTCCGCGTCGGTGCCGTAGCTGAGGCAGAACACCGTCATCAGGTAGAACAGCGTGTACGTCAGCACCACCGACAGCGCGCCCAGCACGACCGTGCGCCAGCTGCCGCGGAACACCTCCGCCACCGGGACCCGGACCCGCTCGCGCCGGCGCAGCGCCTCGGTGAACACCGGCGTCTCGGCCAGGTTCAGCCGGACGTAGAGGCCCAGCACGACGAGGAGGGCGCTGAGCAGGAACGGGATGCGCCAGCCCCACGCGGTGAAGGCGTCCTCGTCCAGCACCACCGACAGCACGATGAACAGGGTGTTGGCCAGGATGAAACCCAGCGGTGCGCCGAGCTGCGGCAGCGTGCCGTACAGGGCGCGGCGGTGGCTGGGGGCGTTCTCGGTGGCCAGCAGCGCGGCCCCGCCCCACTCCCCGCCGAGCCCGAGGCCCTGCCCGAAGCGCAGCACGCACAGCAGCAGCGGGGCCAGCACGCCGGCGGTGGCGTGGGTGGGCAGCACGCCGATGAGGGTGGTGGAGATCCCCATGAGCAGCAGCGACGCCACGAGGGTGGTCTTGCGGCCCACCCGGTCCCCGAAGTGGCCGAACAGCACCGAGCCGAAGGGGCGGGCCACGAACGCGATCGCGAACGTGGCCAGCGAGCTGAGGGTCTGCGCGGCGTCGCTGGCGGCGGGGAAGAACAGCGGCCCGAACACCAGCACCGCGGCGGTGGCGTAGACGTAGAAGTCGTAGAACTCGATGGTGGTGCCGATGAGGCTGGCCGCCGCGACCCGGCGCAGCGGGTTGGGTGCGGTGCCCGGCGCCGGGGTGCCGGTGGGCGTGTCGGCGGGCAGATCGGTGGGCAGGTCGGGGCGACCCATGGGGCGGACCTCGCGGGTGGGGGTAGGTGGACGATCGACGATCGTAGCCCCGGGACACCGGTGGGCCCGCCGGCGAGCGGCGCCTCAGCCGGCGAGCAGCCGCCGCAGCACCTGCACGACGAGGGCGTGGTCCTCGAGCTGCGGCAGGCCGGAGACGCCCACGACACCGACGACCCCGGTGCCGGCCACGGTCAGGGGGAACGCGCCGCCGTGGTCGCAGAACTGCCTCTGAGGCAGCTGGAACACCTCCTCCAGCGTGCCGCCCGCCTCCCGGCACCGCTGCCCCACGAACAGGGAGCTGTGGTGGAAGCGGCGCACCGTGCGGGCCTTGCGCGCCAGCCACGCGTCGTTGTCGGGTGCGCTGCCGCGCAGCGCGGCGTGGAACAGCTGCTGCTCGCCGCGGGAGACGTCGACGGCGACGGGCAGCGCACGCCGGCGCGCCTCGTCCACCAGGGCGCAGCCCAGCCGCCAGGCGTCGTCCTCGTCGAGGTGCGGCCACGTCAGCTCGGCCTCCTGCGCCGCCAGCTCCTCCAGCGACGGCCACCCCTGCGCGCTCACCGGCGCACCTCCCCCGGCTCGGGTCCGACCTCGGTGTCGATCTCGACGCTGCGGCCCTCCGCGGCGCTGCGGCGCGCGGCGTCCAGCACGGTGGCGGTGGCCACGGCGTCCCACGGGTCGACCGGGACCGGCCCCGTGCCGCGCACCGCGGCGGCGAAGCGCTCGTAGAACTCGTCCCAGCGACCGCGCTCGGCGGGCACCGCCCGCACGTGGCCACCGCGGTGCAGCGCGCCCCACGCCGCCTCCGGTTCCACGCCCCAGCGCTCCCCCTCCCGCGCCGGGGTGCGACCGGCCAGCAGCGCCTGCTCCTGGCCGTCCACCGGTGCGCGCACCACGAAGCTGCCGGCGCTGCCCGTCACCCGGAACCGGGGCGCCGGCGCACCCTGGCGCCAGGCGCCGGACAGGTGCGAGCGCACGCCGCGGACGTGCCGCAGCAGCAGGAGGACGTCGTCCTCCAGACCGGGGCGCACCTCGCGGGTCTCGGCGTAGACGCTGCACACCGGGCCGAACAGGTGCAGCGCCTGGTCGACGAGGTGGCTGCCGAAGTCGCGCAGCAACCCGGCGCCGGCCTCGGGCGGTTCGGCGTCCGGCGCCCAGCGCTCGAAGGCGGACTCGAAGCGCAGCACCTCCCCCAGCTCGCCGGAGGCCAGCACCCGGCGCACGGTGCGCAGGTCGGAGTCCCAGCGGCGGTTCTGGTAGACGGTCAGCGGCACGCCGAGGCGCTCGGCGAGTTCCACGGTGCCCCGCGCGGCGGCGGCGTCCAGCGCGAACGGCTTGTCGCACACCACGGGCAGACCCAGGCGCAGCACCTCCTCGGTGACGGCCGTGTGCGTGGCCGCGGGCGTGGAGACGGCCACCGCGTCGACGCCCGCGGCGACCAGCGCCGCCAGCGAGCGGAGCACCGGGGTGCCGGGGTGCTCGGCCACGACCTGCGCGGCGCGCTGCGGCGAGCGGGTCACGACCCCGGCCAGCACGGTGCCGCGGCCGCCGGCGATGAGCGGGGCGTGGAACCAGCGCCCCCCGAAGCCGTAGCCGACGAGGCCGATGCGCACGGGCATCGCGGCACCGGACGGGCCGATCGCGGAGCGGGTCACGCGCGCCACCCTACGCAGCGGCCGCGGGCGGCGGGCCGCGGTGCCGCAGGCCCCGCGGCGGGCCGGACGAGTGGCGCGCTGGGCCGGACGGGT
>NZ_BAABIL010000654.1:0-944 GCF_039542765.1 Kineococcus glutinatus | reverse complement strand
TCGACGACGAGCTTGGAACGCTCCAGCAGCAGCACCAGCGCCCGCGACAGCGCCTCCTCCGAGACGGTGACGACGTCGTCGACCAGGTCGCGGACGACGGCGAAGGGCACGTCGCCGGGCCGGCCCACGGCGATCCCGTCGGCCATCGTCGACATCCGCGGCAGCGCGAGCGGCCGGCCGGCGCGCAGCGAGGCGGGGTAGGCCGCGGCCTGCTCGGCCTGCACCCCGATGACCCGGACCGGCTCCCCCGCGGCGTTGCGCTGCCCCTCCAGGGCCGCGGCGACGCCCGCCACGAGCCCGCCGCCGCCGGTGCAGACGAGCAGCGTGCGCACGTCGGGGCACTGCTCGAGGACCTCCAGCCCGACGCTGCCCTGCCCGGCGACGATGTCGGGGTGGTCGAAGGGGTGGATGAGGACGGCCCCCTCCTGCGCCTCGACGCGGCGGGCCTCCTCCAGCGCCTCGTCGAGGGTGCGCCCGGCGAAGCGGACCTCGGCGCCGTACCCGCGGGTGGCCTGCACCTTGGGGATCGGGGCGCCGGTGGGCATGACGACCGTGGCGCGGGTGCCCAGCAGCCTCGCGGCCAGCGCGACGCCCTGGGCGTGGTTGCCGGCGCTGGCGGCCACGACCCCGCGGGCGCGCTCGGCGTCGGTCAGCCGCGCGATCCGCACGTAGGCGCCGCGGATCTTGAACGACCCGGCGCGCTGCAGGTTCTCGCACTTCAGCAGCACGGGGCCGCCGAGGCGCTCGGTCAGCGCCCGGCTGGGCAGCAGCTGGGTGCGGCGCACGACGGAGTCGACGAGGCCGTGGGCGGCGAGGACGTCGGCGCGCCCCACCCGGGGCACGGCCGGGGCGCTGCCGGGACCGCCGCCGGGGACCTCGGCGGGCTCGGGGGCTGTGGATGGCGTACCGTCGGACGACCCGTCCGCTCCCCGCACGGGCGACGA
>NZ_BAABIL010000653.1:0-2721 GCF_039542765.1 Kineococcus glutinatus | reverse complement strand
GCCGCGGACCCGGCCACCGCCGCCGACACCCCGGGCGCTGCGGTCCTGCGCGGGGACGACCTGCCCGCGGTGGTCGCGGAGCTCGCCGGCCGTCGCGCCCGGGCGCTCGAGGCGGACGACCCCGGCCTGCTGGGTGAGGTCGACGCGCCGGGGTCGGCGGCGCTGGCCGCGGACGCGGCCATGCTCAGCGGTCACCGCGAGGCGGGCAGCCGCTGGCGGCAGCTCTCCTTCGAGGTGCGGGCCGTGGACGTCGAGACGCGCGGCGAGGACCGGGTCGTCGTGCTCGCCGACGTCGTCACCGGAGCGCACCAGGTCGTGACGGAGACGGGCGCGGTGCAGGACGTCGCGGCCGGTGAGCCCCGGCGCTCGCGCCTGACCCTGGTCCGCGTCGACGGGCAGTGGCGGGTGGGGGCGACCGGCTGACGGGCACCCTCAGCGCACGGCGGGATCCGCCAGCCACCGGGCGATGCTGGCGGCGTCGGGGTGCGTGAACGTGAACCCGGCCCGCAGCAGCACCTCCGGCACGACCCGCTGGCTGGCGAGCACCTCCCCGGCGAACTCCCCGAGCACCGCTCGCAGCGCCAGGGCCGGCACGGGCAGCACCGCCGGGCGGTGCAGCGCCGCGGCGATCGCGCGCAGCAGCACCGCGCTGTGCGCGGGGACGGGCGCGGTCAGGTTGACCGGCCCGCTGACGTCCGCCTCGAGCAGGAAGGCCAGGGCGGCGACCTCGTCGGGCATGGAGATGGCGCTCCACCACTGGCGTCCCGAACCCAGCGGCCCGCCCAGCCCGGCCCGCAGCAGCGGCAGCACCTGCCCGAACGCGCCCCCGCGGTGTGCCGCGACGAGGCCGGTGCGAGCGTGCACGACCCGGACGCCCGCCGCGGCCGCCGGGGCGGTGGCCGCCTCCCACTCGGCGACCACGTCGGCCAGGAACCCGCCGCCCCGGGGGGAGTCCTCGGTGAGCACCTCCTCGCCGCGCTCGCCGTAGGCGCCGATCGCCGAGCCGGACACCAGCACGCGCGGTGCCGGCTCCAGCGCCGCGAGCGCCCTGGCCAGGGTGCGGGTGCTGTCCACCCGCGAGGCGCGGATGACGTGCTTGTAGGCGGGGGTCCAGCGGTGCTCGCCCACCCCGGCGCCGGAGAGGTGGATCGCGGCGTCCACACCCGCCAGCGACGCGGCGTCGAGCTCACCGGCCGCCGGGTCCCAGCGCACCTCGTGGGGTGCACGCGGTGCGCGGCGCACGAGCTGCACCACCTCGTGACCCGCGTCGCGCAGCGCCGGCAGCAGCGCTCGCCCGATCAACCCGCTCGCTCCGCTGACCACCACCCGCACGGCGCCATCGTGCCGACCTCGCCGACCCCCCGCACCTCCGGGTCCCGTCGACCGGGTGCTGCCGACCCGCAGCCGCGGGCCGGCGGGGCCTGGGCGCGGGACCTGGACGCGCGGACGGGCCGCCCCCTGCAGGGGGACGGCCCGTCCGCGGTCAGGACCGCTCGTCCGGTGCTCGTCGGGGCTCGGTCAGAGCCCGAGCTCGCCCTCGAACTCCCCGCCCTCGAGCCGCTGCTTGATGGTCTGCAGGAAGCGCGAGGCGTCGGCCCCGTCCACGATCCGGTGGTCGTAGGACAGCGCGAGGTAGATCATCGAGCGGATCGCGATGGACTCCCCGCCGTCACCGTCGGAGACGACCATCGGACGCTTGACGACCGTGCCGGTGCCGAGGATCGCCACCTGCGGCTGGTTGATGATCGGGGTGTCGAACAGGGCCCCGACGCTGCCGGTGTTGGTGATGGTGAACGTGCCGCCGGCGAGGTCGTCCGGGGTGATCTTGTTGTTGCGGGTCCGGGCCGCCAGGTCGGCGATCTTGCGCGCGATCCCGGCGATGTTGAGGTCCCCGGCGTCCTTGACCACCGGCGTGATGAGGCCCCGGGGGGAGTCCACGGCGATGCTGACGTTCTCGGAGCCGTGGTAGACGATCGAGTCGCCCTCCACGCTGGCGTTGAGCACCGCGTGCTGCTTGAGCGCCTCCACCGCCGCCTTCACGAAGAACGGCAGGAACGACAGCTTCACGCCCTCGCGGGCCTCGAACCCGGACTTCGCCCGCGCCCGCAGCCGGGCGATCTTGGTGATGTCCACCTCGATGACGGTGGTGAGCTGCGCCGACGTCTGCAGCGACTCCACCATCCGCTGGGCGATGACCTTGCGCAGCCGCGACATCTTCTCGGTCGTGCCGCGCTTGGCGGACACCGCCGCCGCGGCCTGCTGGTTGCCGCCCTGGGCCACCGCGGTCTCCGCCGGCGCCTGGGGTGCCGGCTTCGCCGCCGCGGCGGCCTTGGCGCGCTCGGCGGCGTCGAGGACGTCCTGCTTGCGCACGCGCCCGCCCACGCCGGTGCCCTCGAGCGAACCGAGGTCCACCCCGTGCTGGGCGGCGAGCTTGCGCACCAGCGGCGTCACGTACGTGGTGCCGCCCGTGCCGCCGCCGGTCGTGGTCTGCTGGGCGGGCGCCTGCTCCTGCGGCTGCGGGGCCGGCCGGGGAGCCGGTGCCTGGGCCGCCTGCCGCGTCTGCTCCGCCTGCGCGGGCTTGCTGGCGGGTGCGGTCTCCTGCGCCGACTGCTCGTGGGCGGCCTGCCGCTCCTGCACCTCGTCGGCCAGGTTCTCGCCGCCGGCGGGGGCCTCGGCCGCGGGGGCCTGCTGCTGGGCGGGGGCCTGGGCGGCGGGTGCGGA
>NZ_BAABIL010000652.1:0-2199 GCF_039542765.1 Kineococcus glutinatus | reverse complement strand
CCGGCCGGGCCCACGTGCCGAGCGATCCCGGACCACCTCCGCTGCGCGAGGTCCTCGCCGGACCGCGCGCCCACCGGGCGCGGGTGGCTCCGTAGCATCGGCCCGTGACGGCAGCGCTGGTGACGACGGTGAGCGCCCTCGCGCTGCTGGTGGCGGCGTGGACGGGCCTCACCGCCGCCCGCGACCGCCGGGTGGGCCGGGCGCACCTGGTGGGCCTGGCCGTCGTGGAGGCCGTGCTGCTCGTCCTCGTCGTCGTGCTGGCCGCCGACGCCCTCGACGGCACCCGCCCCGTGGAGCTGGTGACGTCGCTGGCCTACCTCGCGCTCTCCCCGTTCGTGCTGCCCGCGGCGGCGCTGTGGTCGCTGGCCGACCGCTCCCGCTACAGCACGCTCGTGCTCACCGTGGCCTGCCTGGGGCTGGCCGTCGTCGCCTACCGGATGCTGCTGCTGTGGCAGGTGCAGCGGTGAGCGCCCGCCGGGACGACGGGGAGCGCCGCGCGGAGGACCGCCGCGGCCTGGGGCGGGTGCTCGTCGCGCTGTACGCCCTCTTCGCGGTGGCGGCGACCTCGCGGGCGGCGGTGCAGATCGGCACCCGCTTCGGCGAGGCGCCGCTGGCCTACGCCCTGTCCGCGCTGGCCGCGCTCGTCTACGTCGTCGCCACCCTCGGCCTGGCCCGGCGCGGGCCCCGCTGGCGGGCCGCGGCGTGGGCGGCGTGCAGCGTCGAGCTGACCGGGGTGCTCGTCGTGGGCACCCTGAGCCTGGCCGACGCGGCGGCCTTCCCCGACGCCACGGTGTGGTCCGGCTACGGCGAGGGCTACCTGTTCGTGCCGCTCGTGCTGCCGGTGCTCGGGCTGCTGTGGCTGCGGCGGGAGCGCGCGGCGGGCTGAGCGGCCTCCTCACCGCCGCGGTGGCGGTCCCGTCGAGCCCCGGACCACCAGGTGCGGGGCCACCAGCACCGTCCGGCCGGGCCCGCGCCCGCCGCCGAGGCGTTCCAGCAGCAGCGCCGCCGCCCGCCGCCCCACCTCCGGGCCGGCCCCGTCGACGCTGGTCAGCGACAGCGGCCGCAGCCGGGCCAGCGAGGAGTTGTCGTAGCCGACGACGGACAGGTCCTCGGGCACCCGCAGGCCGGCCTCCTGCGCGGCGGCCAGCACGCCGACGGCGGCCAGGTCGTTGACGGCGACCACCGCGGTGGGCCGGGACCCGCCCGCCAGCAGGGCCGCGGCGGCGCGGTGGCCGCCCGCCTCGTCCAGGCCCCCGGCGGCCACGACCGGTTCCAGCCCGGCCTCGCGCAGCCGCCCCTCGAAGGCCGCCCGCCGCACGTCCGCGACCGCACCGGTGCCCGCGACGTGCGCGATCCGACGGTGGCCGAGCGCGAGCAGGTGCTCCACCGCCAGGTGCGCGCCCCGCTCGCCGTCGTCGGCCACGACGTCCACCCCGGCGGGCACGGGTTCGCGGGCGCCGGCGACCACGAGGGGCGGTGCGGCCTCGACACCTGCACAGGCGGCGAGCAGCGGGTCGACGGTCAGGCCGGGCACGGTGCCGGCGACGAGCAGGCCGTCGACGCGCAGCCCGACCAGGGTGCGCAGCAGGTCCGGCTCGGTGCGGGCGTCGCCGAGCACGGGCCGCAGACCGTGCTCGCGCAGCACCGGCCGCGTCCCGTCGAGCAGGTCGGCGGACCAGGGGTTGCGCAGGTCGTCGAGGAGGACGCCGACGGTGCGGGTGCGGCGCTCGGCGAGGCTGCGGGCCACCGGGTCGGGGGACCAGCCGAGCTCGGACATCGCGCGCAGCACCGCCCGGCGCCGTTCCTCGCCGACCTTCGGCGAGCCCTGCAGCACGAGGGAGACGAGGGACTTGGAGACGCCGGCGCGCTCGGCGACGCTGCGGATGGTGGGCGGCCGGTCCGGGCCTGCCGGTGCGGGCACGGGCCCTCCCGTCGGGTCGGCGTCGCTGCGTCCCGCCGACCGTAGCGCCCCGGCGCTGGGGTGGCCGGGGTGGCGGCCGAACCGTGATCGCTGCGGTGCCGGATCCGAGACCGGTGCGCGGGACGATGCCGGCAGCGCGCGCCGGTCGCGACGGGGCGGCCGCCGCCCGCGGAGGAGGTCACGGTGGACGAGGGGGGAGCGGGCCGGCGGGCCCGCCGGACGAGCGGGGCGCGGCGCGGCCGCGCGAGGGTGCTGGCCGGGCTGGGAGCCGGCGTGCT
>NZ_BAABIL010000651.1:0-1080 GCF_039542765.1 Kineococcus glutinatus | reverse complement strand
CACCTCCACGACACCGCGACCGGGCGGCTGCAGCCCACCGGTCCCGAGGAGGCCGGCGGCACCGCCACCCTCTACGTCTGCGGCATCACGCCCTACGACGCCACCCACCTCGGGCACGCCGCGACCTACGTGACGTTCGACCTGCTCGGACGCGCCTGGCGCGACGCCGGGCACCGGGTGCGCTACGTGCAGAACGTCACCGACGTCGACGACCCGCTCCTGGAGCGCGCCGCCGCGACGGGGGAGGACTGGCGGGAGCTGGCCCGCCGGCAGACCGACCTGTTCCGCGAGGACATGACCGCGCTGGCGGTGATCCCCCCGGAGGAGTACCTCGGCGTGGTGGAGACCCTGCCCCTCGTCGTGGCCGACGTGCAGCGCCTGCTCGCCGAGGGCCGCGCCTACCGGGTGCCCGGCAGCGGGGGGGAACCGGACGGCGACGTGTACTACCGCGTGCAGCCGGACGCGCGGTTCGGTGCCGTCTCCGGTCTGGGCCGGGAGGAGATGCTGGCGCTGTCCGCCGAGCGCGGTGGCGACCCCGCCCGCCCCGGCAAGGAGGACGCCCTGGACCCGCTGCTGTGGCGGGTGGCGCGCGAGGGCGAGCCGTCCTGGGACGGCGGCGAGCTCGGCGCGGGCCGCCCGGGCTGGCACATCGAGTGCGCCGGGATCGTGCTGGACCGCCTCGGCGCGCCGCTGTCGGTGCAGGGCGGCGGCAGCGACCTGGCCTTCCCCCACCACGAGATGGGCGCGGCCCACGCCCGCGCCCTCACCGGCGGCACCGAGCTGGCGCAGGCCTACGCCCACGGCGGCATGGTGGCCCTCGACGGGCAGAAGATGAGCAAGTCGCTGGGCAACCTCGTCCTGGTCTCCCGGCTGCGCGCCGCGGGGGAGGACGCCGCCGCCGTCCGGCTGGCCATCCTGGCCCACCACTGGCGCAGCGACTGGGAGTGGGTCCCGGAGACGATGCGGGTGGCCGCGCACCGGTTGCAGCGCTGGCGGCTGGCGGTGCGCCGGGAGGCCGGTCCCGACGCTGACGGCCGTGACCGGACCGGCGCCGAAGCGGCGGGTCAACCGCTCCGAGGC
>NZ_BAABIL010000650.1:0-2356 GCF_039542765.1 Kineococcus glutinatus | reverse complement strand
CGCGGCAGGTGTCCGCAGCCTGGGCGGGCTGGACCGCCCTGCTGCCCGGGGGCGCGGGCCCGGCGCCGGTGCTGGCCGTGGAGCTCGTCTGCCACCTCACCGTCGACGGGCACCCGCTGTCGGTGCCCGCGGTGGCCCGCGCGCTGCGGGCGGCCACCGCGGCGGGGATCCCGACGGTGCTGACCAACGCGGTGCGCTTCCGCGAACCGGGCGATGCCGTCGCCGCCGACCTCGGCGACGCGGTGGCCGCGCTCGTGGACCTGGAGAGCACCACCACGCTGGCCCCCAACGCGCAGGCGTGGCTGAAACCCCCGGCGCTGGTGGAGGCGGTGGCCGCCGCGGCCGCCGCGGCCGCCGCCCTCGGCGCCGACGGTGCGCGCCGGCTGCTGGCGCGCACGCAGGACGTGGCCGACCGCTGCCGGCTGGACCCGGCGGCCGACCTCGGCTGGGGCGTGGCGCGGGTTCCCGAGGCGGACGTCCTCGGGGTGCGCGGGGACGCGGTGGGGGAGCTGCGCGCCCGCTGCGAGGCGGGCATCGCCGACCGCCACCCCGGTGCGCGCGGGGCGCAGCTGCGCCGGTTGCACGAGCGGCTGGAGGCGGAGCTGCGCGTCATCGCCGAGCTCGGCTACGGCCCCTACTTCCTCGCCGTGGACGAGGTGGTCCGCCTGGTGCGGCGGATGGGGGTGCGCATCACCGCGCGCGGTTCGGCCGCGGGCAGCGTGGTGACCTGGCTGCTGCGCATCTCCGGCGTGGACCCGGTGGCCAACGGCCTGCTGTTCGAGCGGTTCATCTCGCTGCGCCGGGAGACCCTGCCCGACATCGACGTCGACGTGGAGTCCGCCCGCCGCCACGACGTCTACCGCGAGCTCGCCTCCCGGTTCGGGCACGAGCGGGTGGCGCTGATGTCGACGACGCAGGCCTACCGCGGCCGCGGTGCCGTGCGGGACGCCGGCCTCGCCCTCGGGGTGGACCCCGGCGTCGTCGACGAGGTCGCCAAGAGCCTGCGCGGCGTGGACGCCCGCCACCTGCGCCGGGCCCTGGCCGAACGCCCGGAACTGCGGGAGCTGGCGGCGCTGGTGCGCGCCGACCGGCAGCTGGACCTGCTCGTGGACGTCAGCGCGTTCCTGGACCGGCTGCCGCGCAACGCGTCCCTGCACCCGTGCGGGGTCGTGCTGTCCGACGCCTCGCTGCTGGACCGCACGCCCGTGCAGCCCTGCGGTGTCGCCGGGCTGCTCGCGAGCCAGTTCGACAAGGACGACATGGACCCGATGGGCTGGCTCAAGCTCGACGTCCTCGGGGTGCGGATGCAGTCGGCGATGGCCCACGCCCTGGCCGAGATCGAGCGCACCGGGCCACCGGCGCCGGGGGGCGGCGGTGTGGACCTCGAGGCGATCGCGCTGGACGACGCCGCGACGTGGGAGCTGATCCGCTCCACGCAGACCCTGGGCGTCTTCCAGGTCGAGTCCCCCGGGCAGCGGGAACTGCTGGGCAAGTTCCAGCCGCAGACGTTCGAGCACCTCGTCGTCGACGTGGCGCTGTTCCGGCCCGGGCCGATGGCCAACGACATGGTCACCCCGTTCCTGGAGGCCCACCACGGCTGGCGCCGGCACCCGCTGCCCCACGAGGACCTGCGCCCGATCCTGCGCGACACCCACGGCGTGGCGGTGTTCCACGAGCAGGTGATGCGCATCCTCGACGTCTTCACCGGGTGCGGTCTCGCGCAGGCCGACGTGCTGCGCCGCCGCCTGGGGGACCCCGCCGGGCGGGCGGAGGTCGAGGGTTTCTTCCGCGACACCGCCACCGCGCGCGGTTACACCGCCGACGTCGTGGAACGGGTCTGGCGGGTCCTGGAGGGCCACGGGGGTTTCGGTTTCGCCCGCGCCCACTCCGCGGCGTTCGCCCGCACGACGTACGAGTCGGCGTGGCTGAAGGCGCACCACCCCGCGGAGTTCCTCGCCGGTCTGCTCGAGCACGACCCGGGGATGTACCCCCGCCGTCTGCTGCTGGCCGAGGCGCGCCGCCTGGGCGTCCCGCTGCTGGGCGTCGACGTGCAGGTCTCCCGCGAGGCGTGGCGGGTGGAGGTGCTGCCCGACGGCCGCCGCGGCATCCGCGCCGCCCTCAGCGGGGTGCGCGGCATCTCCGCCGCCGAGGTCGCCCGCATCGTCGGGCAGCAGCCCTTCGCCGATCTCACCGACCTGCGCGTGCGCGCCCGCCCGCACCGGCCGGTGCTGCGGCGGCTGGCCGCCGTGGGGGGCCTGGACGCCCTCGCCGGCGTCGGCCGGCCCCACCCGGTGACCGCCCGGCTCGTCACCGGCGGCGACCTGCTGGCCCGCCTCGAGCGCACCCTGGCGCGGGA
>NZ_BAABIL010000649.1:0-7810 GCF_039542765.1 Kineococcus glutinatus | reverse complement strand
CCGGTACCGAGCTGACCGGCGAGGTCGCCGCCGACGGGCCGGACGTGCCGGTGTCGGTGGGGCTGACCGCGTACCGCCTCGTGCAGGAGGGGCTGACCAACGCGCAGCGGCACGCTCCCGGCGCCGCGGTGCTCGTCAGGGTGGCGCGCCGGGGCGCGCAGCTCGTCGTGGAGGTGGGCAACGGGCCGTCGGCGGGTGCGGCGGCGGTGCATGACGGTGCACCGGGCACCGGGTTGCTCGGCCTGCGCGAGCGGGTCGCGGCCGTGGGCGGGGAGCTGGTCGCGGGCCCGGACGGTGGCGGGCACCTGCTGCGGGCGGTCCTGCCGCTGGGCGCGGCGCGGTGAGCGGGGTGATCCGGGTGGTGGTGGCCGACGACCAGCCGGTCGTGCGGCAGGGGTTCGCCGCGATGCTCGGCGCGGACCCCGGCGTGGCGGTGGTCGGCGAGGCCGGTGACGGTCTGGCGCTCGTGGAGCTCGTGACGCGGCTGCGCCCCGACGTGGCGCTCGTGGACGTGCGGATGCCGGGCACCGACGGGCTGACCGCGACGGAGCGGCTGGCCGCGGCGGGGCTGCTCGGCCCGGGCCGCACCCAGGTCGTCGTCCTCACCACGTTCGACCTCGACGAGTACGTGGACCGGGCCCTGCGGGCGGGGGCCGCCGCCTTCCTGCTCAAGACGCTCACCCACGAGCAGCTGCGCGACGCGGTGCGGGTGGTGGCCGCCGGGGAGCAGCTGCTGGCCCCGGCGGCCACCCGCCGCCTCATCGGCCGCTACCTGGCGCGGGCGGCGGTGGACCCGGCGGTGCCCGCGGAGGCGGCCCGCAGGCTCTCGGTGCTCACCGAGCGGGAGCTGGGGGTGCTGCGGCTGCTGGCGGCGGGGCTGTCCAACGCCGAGATCGCGGCCACCCTCGTCATCACCGAGCACACGGTGAAGACGCACGTCGCGCGCGTCCTCGCCAAGACGGGGACCCGCGACCGCACGCAGGCGGTGGTGCTGGCCTTCGACGCCCGCCTCGTCTCCCCGGCGGGCTGACCGCGTCCGCCCCACGACCTCGCCCGACGACCCCTTGGCATATACGTATACACGTGCTTATATGGGCTCATGAGGTTACGATGAGCCGTGCCCAACAAGACGATCTACGTCTCGGAATCGGACCTGCCCCTCTTCCAGCGCGCGCAGGAGCTCACCGGGGGCAACCTCTCCGCCGCCATCACCACCGCCCTGCGCCGGCTGGTCGACGTCGAGGAGGCCAAGGTGGAGGGCTTCGAGGAGATCACCGTGCGGGTCGGGCCCGGCGCGGGCCGCCGGCAGCGCTTCACCGGCGTGCTGCTCGTGGACTGGAGCCGCTCCAGCGCCGAGCGCACCGAGCGCTACCGCGTCTACCGCAGCCGCAGCGGCAAGTACGTCGTCCACGTCAAGCGCTCCGCCGAGGAGCTCTGGAGCGCCGGCCCCGACGGCAAGGCCACCGGCTGGCGCAAGCACTTCAGCAGCGACCAGCAGTGGGGCACCACCGCCGCCACCGCCACCCTCGAGGTCGCCGACGACCTCGACGCCCTGCGCGCCCTCGTGCCCGCCGAGCTGCACGCCCAGGTCGCCGCCCTCGCCGAGGTGCCCGTCGTCGAGGACCTCGACATCTAGCCCCCGCGCCCCACCGGCGGCGCGGCGGCCCCCTCCCCCTCCCGGCCGCCGCGCGCCCGCGCCCCGGCGGCCCCGCCCTGCCCGGAGGCAACCGTGCCCACGTCCCTCCCCCCTCCCGGACCCCCCTCCCCCGCCCTCCGCGTCCGCGGCCTGCGCAAGGCCTACGGCGAGCGCACCGTCCTCGACGGCATCGACCTCACCGCCCCCGCCGGCAGCGTCCTGGCCCTGCTCGGCCCCAACGGCGCCGGCAAGACCACCACCGTCGGCGTGCTGTCCACCCTCGTGCCCGCCGACGGCGGCAGCGCCGAGGTCGCCGGCCACGACGTCGCCACCGCGCCGGCCGCGGTGCGCGCCGCCATCGGCGTCACCGGCCAGGCCTGCGCCGTGGACGACCTGCTCACCCCCCGGGAGAACCTCACCCTGACCACCCGGCTGCTCCACCTCGGCCGCGCGGCCGGGCGCCGGCGGACCGACGAGCTGCTGGACCTCTTCGAGCTCACCGACGCCGCCGGCCGGCCCGCGGCGACGCTGTCCGGCGGGATGCGGCGCAAGCTCGACCTCGCGATGACCCTCGTCGGCGAGCCGCGCGTCGTCTTCCTCGACGAACCCACCACCGGCCTGGACCCGCGCAGCCGGCGGGCGCTGTGGCAGGTCGTGCGCGACCTCGTCACCGGCGGCACCACGGTGCTGCTCACCACGCAGTACCTGGAGGAGGCCGACCAGCTCGCCGACACCGTCGCGGTCCTCGACGGCGGCCGCATCGTCGCCGCCGGCACCCCCGCCGAGCTCAAGCGGCTCGTCGCCGGCGGCAGCATCCGGCTGCACCTGCCCGACGGCGCGGCCGTCGCCGCCGCCGCCCTAGCCTTCCCCGAGGGCGTGCGCGACGAGGCGGCGCTCGTGCTCACCCTGCCCGGCAGCGGCGACCCCGCGAGCGTGCGGGCGGTGCTCGACCGCCTCGAGCGCGCCGCCGTCCCCGCCGAGCACGTCGAGGTGCGCACCCCCGGCCTCGACGACGTGTTCCTCGCCCTCACCGGCGCGGGCGCCGCGGCGCAGGGGGTGTCCCGGTGAGCGCCGCGACCCTCGCCGCCGCCGACTCCGCGACGATGCTGCGCCGCTACCTGCTGCGGATGCGGCGCTACCCGAGCCTGACCGTGCTCCTCGTCGGGATGCCCGTGCTGCTCCTGCTCCTGTTCGTCCACGTCTTCGGCGGCACCCTCGGCGCCGGCCTGCCCGGCGGGGCGCTGCCCGGCGCGGACGGGCGCGGGCGCTACCTCGACTTCGTCACGCCCGCCCTGGTGGTGGCCGCCGCGATCGGCGCCGCGCAGGGCACGGCCATCTCCGTCGCGATGGACCGCACCACCGGGATCGTCGCCCGGTTCCGCACGATGGCGATCTCCCCGGTGTCGGTGCTGGCCGGGCACGTGCTGGGCAGCGTCGTGCAGTCGGTGCTGGCGATGGGGGTGCTGCTGGTCGCCGCCGTGGCCCTCGGCTACCGCCCCGGGGCGGGGTTCGCGGGCTGGGTGGCGCTGGCCGGGTTCCTGGTGCTGCTCTCGCTGGCCCTCACCTGGCTGTGCCTGGCGCTGGGCCTGCTCAGCGACAGCGTGGAGACGGCCAGCAACCTGCCGATGCCGCTGCTGCTGCTGCCGTTCCTGGGCAGCGGGTTCGTGCCGGTGGAGTCCATGCCCGCCGGGCTGCGCTGGTTCGCCGCCCACCAGCCGGCCACCCCGGTGATCGAGACCGTGCGCGGTCTGCTCGACGGGCGCGCCGACGCCGGCACCGCGGCCACCGCCGTCGCCTGGTGCGCGGTGCTGGCGCTGGCGGGGTGGGCGTGGTCGCTGCGGCTGTTCCGCCGCACCACGACCGGCTGACCACCGCGCTGCGGTGACATCCTCACCGCGTCGGGGCCGGGCATCGCACGATCGGAGGCAGCACGTGACGACATCCCGGATCCCGGGCGGGGCGCAGGAGCGGCTCCTCCTGCAGCGGCGGGTGGTGCGGGTCCTGGCCGCGGGCCAGGTGCTGGGCGGGCTGGGGGCGGGAGCCACCCTCAGCCTCGGCGCGCTGCTGATCACCGAGGTGTCCGGTTCGTCGGCCTGGTCGGGGATGGCCGCCACGATGGCCACCCTGGGCGCGGCCGCGCTGGCGGTGCCGCTGGCGCGCCTGGCGCAGGCCCGGGGCCGGCGCACCTCCCTGAGCACCGGCGCGTCCGTCGCCGTGCTCGGCGGGGTGGCGGTCGTCGCCGCGGCCGTGGTGAGCAGCTTGTGGTTGCTGCTGGTGGGGATCCTCCTCCTGGGCGCCGGTCAGGCGCTGAACCTGCAGGCCCGCTTCGCCGCGACCGATCTCGCCGCCGCCGCGACCCGCGGGCGGGACCTGTCCCTGGTGGTGTGGTCCACCACGGTCGGGGCCGTGGCGGGGCCGAACCTGTTCGAGCCGGGTGAGGCCGTCGGCCGGGCCCTGGCGCTGCCGCCGCTGACCGGTGGCTTCGTCATCTCCGCGACCGCCCAGGCCCTCGGTGCCGTGGTGTACCTGGTGGGCCTGCGACCCGATCCCCTGCTGACGGCGACGGCGGCCACCGGCGCGGCGGGCACCGGCGCGGCACCGAGCAGGCCGGACGGCGGGCTGGACGTGCTGCGCTCCTCCCCCGCCGCGCGGCGGGCGGTGCTCACCGTCGCCCTCGGCCACGCCGTCATGGTCGCCCTGATGTCCATGACCCCGGTGCACCTGAGCGAGCACGGTGCCTCGCTCAGCGTGGTCGGGTTGACGATCAGCCTGCACGTGGCCGGGATGTACGCCTTCTCCCCGGTCTTCGGTCACCTCAGCGACCGGGTGGGGGCCCGGGCGACGGTGCTGCTCGGGCAGGCGATGTTCGCGGCGGCCCTGCTGCTGTCCCTGCTCGGCGCGGAGGACGCGGCGGTGGTGACGGCCGGCCTGGTCCTGCTGGGCCTGGGCTGGTCGGCCTCCACGGTGGCCGGTTCCGCACTGGTCAGCGCAGCGGTCCCACCCGCCCAGCGGCCCCGGCTGCAGGGGGTGTCCGACTCCCTGATGAGCCTGGCGGGAGCGACCGGCGGCGCAGCGGCCGGTCCCGTCCTGGCACGCGTCGGCTTCGACGGGCTCGCCGCCACCCTGCTCGTCCTCGTGGCCGTCACGGCCCTCGCCCAGCGGACGCGGTGACCGCAGGCGGTGGAACGCCGCCCCCGCACGGGCCCCCGGCCGCCTCAGACCAGGCCCTCCAGGTCGACGGACCAGTCCTGCGCGGCGGGGTCGGGGAGGTCGACGGCCCGCTTCGGCTCGAACCAGACCGTCTTGCCCGGACCCCGCCGCGCCGGGTGGGCCTCGATGCCCCAGTCGTGCGCGACGGAGGCGACCAGCTGCAGACCCCGCCCGGTGGTCGCCTCCAGCCCGAAGCGGCGGGCCTGCACGGGAGCGGCGGAGGAGTCGGCGACCTCGATGCGGACGGTTCCACCGGGACCGGCGCGCAGGGTGACGGTGAACGGGGTGCGGGCGTGCAGCACCGCGTTGGTCACCAGCTCGGAGACGCCGAGCTCCGCCGGCTCCTCCAGCTCCTCGGCGTCGAGGTCGCGCAGCACCCGCCGCACGTGGCGGCGGGCTGCGGAGACGGCCGAGGCCTGCGGCTGCAGCACCAGCGGCTCACCCACCACCGCGGGCGCGCCACCGGCCGCGGCGTCCACGCTCACGGGCACCGCGGTGGGCACGGCGGTGGGCACGGCGGTGGGCACCGCGGTGGGCACGGCGGTGGGGGTGGAGCCGGCCGCCGCCGGGCCCGGACCCGCTGCACGCCAGGGCGTGGGCGCCTGCCCGGCGAGCTGGCGGAGGAACTCCCCGAAGACCCAGCGGCGGTAGGCCACGACCTCCGGCGGGGCGGGCAGGGTCAGCAGGTGTTCCTCGGCGCGGCAGAAGTCGTCGGCCTCCTCCAGCACGTCGGCCAGGCGCTGCACGAACTCCCCGGTCCGCGCGGGCACCGAGTAGGTGACGTCCACGTGGTCCCGCCCCGCGGCGACGGCGGCGTCCATCACCGCCGCCGGCCGGACCTGGAACGGCGCGTACGTCGTCGCCAGCTCGGTGGCCACCTCCAGCAGGCGCTGCGGCAGGCCGGCCCGCGCGCCGTGCTCCGCGCCGATCTGCACCAGCGCCAGTTCCCGCAGCAGGCCCTCGGTGTGGCGGGTGTACTGCTCCCTCCCCCGCAGCGGCAGGCCCAGCAGGTGCACCTGCACCAGCGCCGGCTCGCTCCCCACACCGCCCAGCGTCCCACGAAGCCGCCGACGGGGTCGGGCCGTGGACCCCGGGGGACGGCGGGGTCCGCATCGGTGACGTCGCGGATCACCGGGTCCGGGTTGCCGGCGACGACCGCCCCGGCGCGGCGCCCCGCACCCGACCGGTCCGGGCACGTCCCGGTCGGGTCCCGGACCTGCCCGCCGGGCCAGCATGGTCGCACCGAGAAGGGGGACCGACGTGCTGGACCGGCTCAACGCCGCGCTCGACCTGCTCGAGCGCGACCTCACCGGGGGCGCACCCGTGGACGTCACCGCGCTGGCCCGGGCCGCGGCGACGAGCGAGCACCACCTGCGCCGGACGTTCTCGGCGCTGGCCGGGATGCCGCTGGGCGAGTACGCGCGCCGGCGGCGCATGACGCTGGCGGTGGCCGACGTGCTCGCCGGCCGGCTCACGCTGCTCGACGTCGCCACCCGCCACGGCTACGGCTCGGCGGAGGCGTTCAACCGTGCCTTCCGCGCCGTCCACGGCGTCAGCGCCGGAGCGGCGCGCCGCACCGGGGCGCCGCTGGTGTCCCAGCCGCGGGTCTCCTTCCACCTCCGCATCGAAGGGAGCAGCAGCATGCGCTACCGCATCGTCGCCAAGCAGCCGTTCCGGGTCGTGGGCGCCAGGACGCGCGTCCCGCTCGTCCACCTCGGGCGCAACGGCGCCATCGAGGACTTCGTCCGCGCCCTGGACCCCGGCGTGCGCGAACAGGTCGCGGCCCTGTCCGACCAGGAACCGCACGGACCCGTCTCGGTGACCGACGCGCTGGACGGCTCCCGCGCCGAGGGCACCGAGCTGGACTACTGGTACGCCGCCGCCACCTCCCGACCGGCGCCGCCCGGCCTGGACCAGCTGGAGGTGCCCGCCGGTTCCTGGCTCGTGCTCACGACCACCGGGCCCCACCCGGAGGCGATGCAGCACCTGTGGCGCGACGCCTACGGGCAGTGGTTCCCCGCCAACCCGTGGCGCACCCGCCCCGGGCCGGAGCTGCTGCGCACCGAGCTGCACGGGGACGGCACCGGCGACGGCGAGCTGTGGCTGCCCGTCGAGCCCGAGCAGCGCTGAGGCCGCCGCCCGCCCCGTTGCGGGGAACCGCTTGCCGGTCCAGGGTGGAGACCCCGCCGCACCTCCTCCCGGAGCGCCCCGTGCCCACCCCGCCCACCGTGCCCGCCCTCACCCTGAACACCGGGGCCCGCATCCCGCAGCTCGGCCTGGGCACCGCCCGCGCCGACGACGCCACGATCCGCGGCACCGTCGCCCGGGCGCTGGAGCTCGGCTACCGCCTGCTCGACACCGCCTCCCGCTACGAGAACGAGCGCGGTGTCGGGCAGGGCATCGCCGACGCCGGCCTGCCGCGGGAGGAGGTGTTCGTCTCCACGAAGCTGCGCGGCGACGACCAGGGGTACGAGGGCGCCAGGGAGGCCCTGCACGGCAGCCTGGAGCGGCTCGGCCTGGAGTACGTCGACCTCTACCTCGTGCACTGGCCGCTGCCCCGCCTCGACCGGTACGTGGAGTCCTGGCACGCCATGGAGGAGATGCGCGCCGAGGGCCTCGTCCGCGCCATCGGGGTGTCCAACTTCCTGCCCGAGCACCTGGACCGGCTGGCGCGCGAGTCCGGCACCGTCCCGGCGGTCAACCAGATCGAGATGCACCCGCACCTGCCGCAGGAGGCCCAGCGCGCCGACGACGCCCGCCGCGGCATCGTCACCGAGGCGTGGTCACCGCTCGGGGCCGGCCAGGGCCTGCTGGAGGAGCCGGCCCTGGTGCGCACCGCGGAGCGCCTCGGCGCCACCCCGGGGCAGGTCGTGCTCGCCTGGCACCTGCACCGCGGCGTCGTCACCTTCCCCGCCGCGTTCGAGGAGGACCTGCTGCGCCAGAACCTCGCCGCCGCGGGCGTGC
>NZ_BAABIL010000648.1:0-2457 GCF_039542765.1 Kineococcus glutinatus | reverse complement strand
GCGGCGTCGCGGCTGGCGCCGTCGGTGGCGCCCAGGGCCTCCAGCATCAGGGCGGCCGTCATCTCCTCGCGCGTCTGCACGGGGGCGTAGCGGTAGGCGCGGTCGGCGCGCTCCTGGCGGACGACGCCCTTGCGGGCCAGGCGGTCCAGCACGGTCATGACGGTGGTGTAGGCGAGGTCGCGGCTGGGGGCGAGGCGCTCGTGGACCTGCCGGACGGTGAGGGCCCCGCCGGCCTCCCACAGCTGCGCCATCACGTCGCGCTCGAGCTCGCCCAGGCCTGCCACCCCGGCACCGTAACGCACCTCACCCGCCCCCTACGAGTTCCGTCGTACTACCGGGCGTAGTATCTACGACAGAAGGTCGTAGACGAGTGGGGAGGAACCCCGGTGACCCTCGACGTGCTGGACCTGACGCGCCTGCAGTTCGCGGTCGTGACGATCTACCACTACCTGTTCGTGCCGCTGTCGATCAGCCTCGCCGCCGCGACCGCCGGCCTGCACACCGCCTGGCTGCGCACCGGCCGCGACGAGCTGCGCCGCCTCACCCTGCTCGTCGGCAAGCTGCTCCTCGTGACGTTCGCCGTCGGCGTCGTCACCGGCCTGGTGCAGGAGTTCCAGTTCGGCATGGCGTGGAGCGCGTTCGCCCGGTTCTACGGCGACGTGTTCGGGCCCACCCTCGCCATCGAGGGGATGCTGGCGTTCTTCCTGGAGGCGACGTTCCTCGGGCTGTGGTTCTTCGGCTGGGACCGGCTGCCGCGCCTGGTGCACCTGGCGACCATCTGGGTCGTCGCCGTCGGCACCCTGATCTCCGCGTTCGTCATCCTCGCCGCCAACAGCTTCATGCAGAACCCCGTCGCCTACGCCCTCGACCCGGACACCGGCCGGGCCCGGCTCACCAGCTTCCGCGAGCTGCTGCTCAACGAGGTCAACCTCGCCGCCTTCCCGCACACGATGTCCGGTGCCGCGATGTGCGGCGGCGCCCTGCTGCTCGCCATCGGCGCGTGGCGGCGCTGGGTGCGCCCCGGGGCGGCCGACACCGCCGAACTGGCCGCGTTCGGCCTGCTGGCCCGCGTCGGCGCCTGGACGACCCTCGCCGGCGGCGCCCTCACCGCCGCCACCGGCGACGTGCTGGGCAAGGTCGTGGCGCACGTGCAGCCGATGAAGATGGCCGCCGCCGAGGCGCTCTACGACACCACCGCCGGCGCGCCGTTCTCCGTGCTCGCCCTCGGCCGCCCCAGCGAGCGCGAACCGTTCCTCAGCGTCGAGATCCCCCGCCTGCTGTCGTTCCTGGTGGGCGGCAGCCCGGACGCCACGGTGCAGGGCATCGACGACCTGCAGGCGCGGTACGTCGAGCAGTTCGGGCCCGGGAACTACGTGCCGGTCGTCCCGGTGGCGTTCTGGAGCTTCCGCGCGATGATCGGCGCCGGGGTGCTGGCCGCCGCGCTGGCGCTGGCCTACCTGTGGCTGACCCGCCGCGGCCGCGAGCTCACCCCGCAGCGCCCGGCGCCGCGCTGGCTGCTGCGGGCGGTCCCCGTGCTGCCGCTGCTGCCGGCCGCGGCGAACTCCGCCGGCTGGGTGTTCACCGAGACGGGCCGCCAGCCGTGGCTCGCGTTCGGCATCTCCCGCACCGCCGACGGCATCTCCCCCGGCCTCACCGCCGCCGAGGCGCTCGTGTCGCTGCTGGCGTTCACCGCCGTCTACGGCGTCGTCCTGGTGGTGTGGTTGCGGCTGGTGGCCTCCCTCGCCCGCCGCGGCCTGCCACCGGCCGCCGCCGCCGGCCCGCCCGCCGCCGGGTCCCCGCAGCGCGACCCCGCCGCCCGCCCCGACCCGGCCGCGGACCTCGCGCCCACCTACTGACCACCGCTCCGACCGCCCGTTCCGACAGCCGTTCCCGCAGGAGGATCCCGTGGACCTCGTCCTCACCTGGTTCGCCCTCGTCGTGCTGTGCTGGGTGCTGTTCTGCGTGCTGGAGGGTTTCGACTTCGGCGTCGGCGTCCTCGCGCCGGTCCTGGGCCGCGGCGACCACGAGCGCGGCGCGGCCGTCCGCACCATCGGGCCGTTCTGGGACGGCAACGAGGTGTGGCTCGTCGCCGCCGTCGGCGTCACCTACGCCGCGTTCCCCGACTGGTACGCGGCGCTGCTGTCCGGGCTGTACCTGCCCGTCGCGCTGCTGCTGCTGCTGCTCGCCGGGCGCGGCGTGGCGCTGGAGTTCCGCGCCAAGGGCGAGGGGGCGCGCTGGCGCCGCCGCTGCGACGTCTGGCTCGCGGTGTGCTCGGCGGGCGCGGTCGCGGTGCTCGGCGCGCTGCTGTCGGTGTTCGTCACCGGCCTGCCGCTGGACGCCGGCGGGGAGGTGCGGGCCGCGCCCGGGCTGGCCGGTGCGCTGCGCCGCAGCGTCGACCCGGTGCTCACGCCGCCGGCGGCGGCCGGCGCGCTGCTCGCCCTGCTGGCCGCGGCCCTG
>NZ_BAABIL010000647.1:0-1334 GCF_039542765.1 Kineococcus glutinatus | reverse complement strand
TGGACGCGGGGGTCGACCCCGCGATCAGCGCCGCCGTCGGGACCGTCGCCGACGCGGCGGCCGGCGACGGCACCGCCCCCGCGGCGCGGCGCTCCGGGGAGCCGGTCACCGTGGCGCTGGCCGGGGACGTGCACTTCGAGGGCTCCAGCCGCGCCGCGCTGGCACCCGGCGGCCTCGACGCCGTCGCCGGGCTGCTGTCGGCGGCCGACGTGGCCGTCGTCAACGTCGAGACCGCCATCACCGACCGCGGCACGCCCGCCGGCAAGAAGTACGTGTTCCGCGCGCCGCCCGCCGGGCTGGGGGCGCTGCGGGCCGCCGGCGTCGACGTCGCGGCCATGGCGAACAACCACGGCCTCGACTACGGCACCACCGGCCTGACCGACACCCTCGCCGCCGGCCGCGACGAGGGGATGCCGCTCATCGGGATCGGCGCCGACGCCGACGCCGCCTACGCGCCGTGGACGACCACCGTGCGCGGGCACCGGGTGGCGGTGTTCTCCGCCACCCAGGTGCTCGACTCGAACCTGGCCACCGCCTGGACCGCCACCGACGGCCGCGGCGGGCTGGCGTCGGTGCAGACGGAAGCCGGCCGCGAGCGGCTGCTGGCGGGGGTGCGGGCCGCGCACGCGGAGGAGCGCTCGGTCGTCGTGGTGCTGCACTGGGGCCGCGAGCTCGAAGCCTGCCCGCTCGCCGCGCAGCGGTCCCTCGCCGACGACCTCGTCGCCGCGGGCGCGGACGCCGTCGTGGGTTCCCACGCGCACCGGCTGCTGGGCGGCGGCTGGAAGGACGCCGGCGGGCGCACCGGCTACGTCGACTACGGCCTGGGCAACTTCGTCTTCTACTCCGACCGGGCCACGACGACGCAGACCGGCGTCCTGCTGCTCACCCTGCCCGGGGACGGCGGCCCGCCCGACGCGCGGTGGGAACCGGCCGTGGTCCGCTCCGGCGTGCCCGTGCCGCTTCAGGGGGACGCCGCGGCCGCGGCGGTGGCGGCGAAGGACGCCTTGCGCGGCTGCACCGACCTGCGCGGCGCCGGGGCGTGACCGGCGCCCGGGCGCACCCGGCGGGCACGACCACCCGGCGGGCCGACAGGTCGGCCGGCGCGGCGCTCAAGGCTCGGCGCGCAGGTGCCGAGGGTGGGTGCGTGGACATCCTCCGGACGCTGTGGGCCCCCTTCGCCGTCGTCGGCCGCGTCGTGGCGAGGTGGTGGCAGGGTCCGGTGCGGGGCGTCGGCCGGGACTCCGCAGACGCCTGGGGGATGCCGTCGCGGGAGCGCACGGCGGCGGTGCCCGCGGCGCGCCGGGCGGTCGAGCCGCTGGCCGCGGTGGTGCTCG
>NZ_BAABIL010000646.1:0-1988 GCF_039542765.1 Kineococcus glutinatus | reverse complement strand
GGCCGCAGGGCGCCGTCGAGCCCCAGCTCGCCGAGGTGGACGGCGCGGGCCGCGGCCGCGGGGACGGTGCCGGCCGCGGCGAGGACCGCGACGGCCACGGCCAGGTCGAAGCCGGAGCCCTGCTTGGGCAGCGTGGCCGGGGAGAGGTTGACCGTGATGCGCCGCGGCGGCAGCGGGCAGCCGGAGTTGGCCGTCGCGGCGCGCACGCGGTCGCGGGCCTCGACGAGGGAGGCGTCGGGCAGACCCACGAGCACGAAGGCCGGCAGGCCCTGCGCGATGTCGGCCTCGACCTCCACGACGTGACCGCGCACGCCGAGCAGCGCCACCCCGAGGGACCGGGCCAGCGCCACCTCAGCCCACCCCGCGCAGGTGCTCCACGACGGCGGGGCCCCGCAGCGGGCGCAGCACGCCGACCACGTCGAGGCGGACCTCGCGCGGGTGCACGCCGTGCGCGCTCATCCAGGCCGCGGCCAGCCGTCGCAGCCGCGCCAGCTTCACCGGCGTCACCGCCTCCAGCGGGTGACCGGCCGCCGTCGAGCGGCGGGTCTTCACCTCGCAGACGACGAGGCAGTCGCCGTCGCGCGCGATGAGGTCCAGCTCCCCCAGCTCGCAGCGCCAGTTCCGCGCGAGCACCACCATCCCGGCCTGCTCCAGGTGCCGGGCGGCGATCCTCTCGCCGTACCCGCCCACCGCGTCCTCCGCGCGCACGCGCACCACCTCCGCGAGGAGGGTGACGCCCCCCGCACCCGGTGGGCGGTGCCCGCGCGGCGGCTGTGGAGGCGCACCGGGCCGGCGGGCCCTGTGGGCGCCTCGCCGGACCTGCCGCGGACGGGCGCCGGGCGCGTCAGCGGCCGCGCAGCGGTGGCTCGGGCACCTCGATCTCGCTCTTGGACAGCTCCTCGACGTTGACGTCCTTGAACGTCACGACGCGCACGTTCTTCACGAAGCGGGCCGGGCGGTACACGTCCCAGACCCAGGCGTCGGCCAGCCGCAGCTCGAAGTACGTCTCCCCGTCGGCGGTGCGCACCTGCAGGTCCACCTGGTTGGCGAGGTAGAACCGCCGCTCCGTCTCCACCACGTAGGCGAACAGACCGACGACGTCGCGGTACTCGCGGTAGAGCTGCAGCTCCATCTCGGTCTCGTAGTTCTCGAGGTCCTCTGCGCTCACCGGACCATCATGCCCGTCGCCCGGCCCGGCCGCGCACCGCCTCCGCCCGGGGGCCGCCGGCCTCGGTGCGCGGGGCGGGTAACCGCCAGGAGAGCCGGTGCTGCGCGCAGGGACCGTGGGCGGCGAGGGCGCTCAGGTGCGCCGGTGCGCTGTAGCCCTTGTTGACGTCCCAGCCGTAGCGCGGGTCGGCGAGGTGGTGCTCGCGCATGAGCGCGTCGCGGGTGGTCTTGGCCAGCACGCTGGCCGCGGCGACGGCGGCGCAGGACAGGTCCGCCTTCACGCGCGTCACCACCACCGGGCACGAGCCGCCCGACGGGTCGCCGTCCCCACCGCCGTCGCCGTCGCCGTCGCCGAGCAGGAGCGGCTGGGCGGGTGGGCTCAGCCAGTCGTGGGAGCCGTCGAGCAGGACGGCACCGGGCTGCTGCGGCAGCTGCGCCAGGGCCCGCCGGCCCGCCAGCCGCAAGGCGGCGACGATGCCGACGGCGTCGACCTCGTGGGCCTCGGCGTGCCCGACGGCCCACGCCACCGCCCAGCGCTGCAGCGGCGCCACGAGGGCCTCGCGGGCGGCGGGGGTGAGCAGCTTGGAGTCCCGCAGGCCGGTGGGGGCGCTGCGGGTGCGGGCCTGCACGCACACGACCCCCACGCTCACCGGTCCGGCGAGCGCGCCGCGACCGACCTCGTCCACGCCCGCGACGAGCTGGTGGCCACCGCGCAGCAGCTCCCGCTCCGCCCGCAGCGTCGGCACCCCGGCGCGGACCCGGCGCGCCGGGGCGGGTGGTGGGGTGCTCACCGGGTGCCCGAAACCCCTCCGACGCCGGTG
>NZ_BAABIL010000645.1:0-2223 GCF_039542765.1 Kineococcus glutinatus | reverse complement strand
GCCACCCCCCCGCCCGCCATCGCGAGGACGGCGCAGGCGGTCGCGGCGCCGCGGCCGAGCCTGCGCAGCACCCGCCGGTGGGCCAGCAGCACCCGCGGACCGCTCGGTGCCGGCGCGGCGGGGCGCAGCAGCACCTCCGGCAGGTCGGTGATCGGCTGCGGCAGCGGCACGCCGGCCGTCTCGGGGTCGGCGTGGCGGGCGTAGGCGTCGAGCATGCGGGCCACGACGTGCTCGAGGTCGCCGGTGGTGGCGGAGTGGGACGCCAGCCGCGTCAGGAGCGCGTCGGTCGACAGGACCTCGGGGACGGAGGGGGCGCGCAGCTCGTCCGCGCCGGGGCGGGCGCTCACGACGTCACCTGCAGGCGGGCGTCCTCGGCGGCGAGCTTCTTCAGCCGCTGCATGGCGCGGTGCTGGGCGACGCGGACCGCGCCGGCCGTCATGTCCAGGGCGCGACCGGTCTCCTCCGCGGACATGCCGGCCCCCACGCGCAGGGTGACGATCTCGCGCAGCTTGGGCGGCAGCTGCTCCAGGAGGGCGGAGACGGCACGGGCGTCGTCGGCGTCGAGGGCCAGCTGCTCGGGCCCCGAGGCCGTCGTCGGCGCGTCGGGGACCTCGTCGGTCGGCACGGGGGCGCGGAACGCCTGCCGCTGCACGTCGGCCACCTTGTTGGCCGCGATGCGGTAGACGAACGCCTCGAACGGGCGACCGGTGTCCCGGTACCGAGGCAGGGCCGTCAACACGGCGATGCAGACCTCCTGTGCCGCGTCCTCGGCGGCGTGATCGGCTCCGGGCATGCGCCCGAGCCGAGCCCGGCAGTAACGGTGGACGAGGCGGCGCACCGCTGCCAGGAGGTCGGCGACGGCACCCTGATCACCTGACAGGGCACGTGTCGCCAGTTCTTGGAGCCCCCCGGCATCCACCCCTGACATCGCGGCAGGGCGGGTCGGTGTTACACCGTCCCCGCCCTGCTCGACGTTGTCGGGGCCGGTCGCGGTGCTCCCACCCGACCGGCCGCCCCCGAGGCTCACCCTCCTACCGTACGAGACCCCAGCGGAATCCCACAGCGACCGCCTGCGCGCGGTCGGCGGCCTCGAGCTTGCGGAAGAGGCGGCGGGCGTGCGTCTTGACGGTGTCCTCGGAGAGGAACAGCTCGCGGCCGATCTCGGCGTTGCTGCGCCCGCGGCTCATCCCGACGAGCACCTGGGACTCCCGCTCGGTGAGGCTGGGGGCGTGGCCGGTCATGACGGCGCGGGTGCGCGGGGTGCCGCGGCGGCGGGAGACGTCCTGCAGCGACTGCAGCACGGCGGTGGCCAGCTCCTCGCGGGAGACGTCCTTGACGAGGTAGCCGCGCACGCCGGCGGCGACGGCGCGGGCGACGCCGTCGCCGTCCTCGGCCATGGTGGCCATCAGCACGTTCGCCTCGGGGTGGCGGGCGAGCAGGCGGCGGGCGGCCTCGACGCCCCCGATGCCGGGCATGCGGACGTCCATGATGACGAGCGACGGGCGCTCGACGGGCCAGCGGGCCAGGGCCTCCTCGCCCGAGGACGCACCGACGACCCGGGTGACCCCGGGAACAGCAGCGACCATGCGCCGCATGGCCTCGCGAGCCAGCGGGAGGTCGTCCACGACGAGAACGGTTGCCACCGTCTACCTCTTCTTCCGTGTGTGGTGAAGGAGGACCTTCCGTGGTCTTCCTGGTGCGTGTCGTTGCACCGGGTGATGCATCGGCCCGCTCGGGTGGGCGCTTTAGCACACGGCGCGCACGGCGTGGTCACCCGATCGCGCCACGAGGCGGCCGAACGCGCCACCGAGCCGTTCCGGAGCCGTCCAGGAGCCGCTCGGGAGACGTCCGGCGCTGCTCGCGACCGGCTCGTGACCGGCTCGTGACCGGCTCGCCAGCTTGGCACGGCCCCCGGCGCGCCGCGGACCGGGCCGGCGGAGGCCGGCCGGGGACGGAGCGGGCGGAGCGGCGCGTCAGCGCCGCACGGCGTCGACGGTGACCCGCACGACGTCGGCGATGGTGACGGCCTGCTGGCCCCCGCGGGGCACGCCAGTCCAGCCGGGGCCGCTGAGCAGCACCAGCGGGGCGGGGCGCACGAGCAGCAGCTCCTCCAGCTGGGCGGGGGCGGCGACGGCGTCCTGGGCGTGCAGCACGAGCACCGGCGGCGCGGTGCGCCGCACCGCGGCGGCCAGGGCCCGGCGCGGCACCCGCGCACCGAGGCAG
>NZ_BAABIL010000644.1:0-5864 GCF_039542765.1 Kineococcus glutinatus | reverse complement strand
CCGGGCGCGGCTGCGGCGGGACCCGGCGGCGTGGGAGGCGGCGGTGGACCGCTACGTCGCCGACAGCCGCGCGTTCGTGCTGGGCGGTGGGACCATGGGGCCACCATGACTGCCACCGTCCCCGCGCTCCTGCCCGACCTGCTCCCCGCCGGCGACGGCGCCGATCCCGACGCGGTCTACGAGGCGGTCGAGGGGTGGGCGTCCGGCCTGGGGCTGACGCTGTACCCGGCGCAGCAGGAGGCGCTGCTGGAGGTCGTCACCGGCGCCAACGTGGTGCTCTCCACCCCCACCGGGTCGGGCAAGTCGCTCGTCGCCGTCGGGGCGCACGCCGCCGCCCTGGCCCGCGGCGAGCGCACCTTCTACACCGCCCCGCTCAAGGCGCTGGTGTCGGAGAAGTTCTTCGCCCTGGTCGAGACGTTCGGGGCCGAGCGCGTCGGGATGATGACCGGCGACGCCTCCGTCAACGCCGGCGCGCCGATCATCTGCTGCACCGCCGAGGTGCTGGCGAACATCGCGCTGCGCTCGGGCACGTTCGCCGACGTCGGCCAGGTCGTCATGGACGAGTTCCACTTCTACGCCGAACCCGACCGCGGCTGGGCGTGGCAGGTGCCGCTGGTGGAGCTGCCGCAGGCGCAGTTCGTGCTGATGTCCGCCACGCTGGGGGACGTCACGCACCTGCAGCGCGACCTCACCCGCCGCACCGGCCGCGAGACCGCCGTCGTCACCTCCGCCCAGCGCCCGGTGCCGCTGCACCACTACTACGTCACGACGCCGCTGCAGGAGACCATCGAGGACCTGCTGAAGACCGACCGCGCCCCCGTCTACGTCGTCCACCCCACCCAGGCGGCGGCCGTGGAGCAGGCGCAGGCCCTCACCAGCGCGAAGATCGCCAGCCGCGAGCAGCGCGACGCCATCGCCGAGGCCATCGGCCACTTCCGGTTCGCCGCCGGTTTCGGCAAGGTGCTGTCCCGGCTGCTGCGGATGGGCGTGGGCGTCCACCACGCCGGGATGCTGCCCAAGTACCGCCGCCTCGTGGAGACGCTCGCGCAATCCGGTCTGCTGCAGGTCATCTGCGGCACCGACACCCTCGGCGTCGGCATCAACGTGCCCATCCGCACCGTGCTGTTCGCCGGGCTCACGAAGTTCGACGGCCGCCGCGTCCGGCACTACAAGGCGCGCGAGTTCCACCAGATCGCCGGCCGCGCCGGCCGCGCCGGTTTCGACACCGCCGGCACCGTCGTCGTGCAGGCCCCCGAGCACGAGGTGGAGAACGCCCGGCGCGTCGCCAAGGCCGGTGGCGACCCCGCCAAGCTCAAGCGCGTGCAGAAGGTGAAGGCACCCGAGGGCGTCTCCTACGGCCGCGCCACCTGGGAGAAGCTCGTCGAGGCGCAGCCGGAACCGCTCACCTCGCAGTTCCGCGTCACGACGTCGATGGTCCTCAACGTGCTGCAGCGCCCCGGCGACCCCGTCGAGGCGATGCGGCACCTGCTGCGCGACAACCACGAACCGGGCAAGCAGCAGGTCAGGCACGTCCGCCGCGCCGTCGCGCTGCTGCGCACCCTGCTGGCCGCCGGCGTCGTGGAGCGGCTGCCCGCGCCGCTGCCCGACGGGCGGCAGCTGCGGCTGGTGGCCGACCTGCAGCTGGACTTCGCGCTCAACCAGCCGCTGTCGCCGTTCGCGCTGGCGGTGCTGGAGCTGCTCGACCAGCAGTCGCCCACGTACGCCCTGGACGCCGTCTCCGTCATCGAGTCCACCCTCGACGACCCGGCCAAGGTGCTCTACGCGCAGCAGTCCAAGGCCAAGGGCGAGGCCGTGGCGAGGATGAAGTCCGAGGGCATCGAGTACGAGGAGCGGATGGAGCTCCTGGAGGACGTCTCCTGGCCCAAGCCGCTGGAGGAGCTGCTGGAGGGCGCGTTCGAGACGTTCAAGCAGAGCCAGCCGTGGGTGGGCGACTACGAGGTCAAGCCCAAGTCCGTCGTCCGCGACATGTACGAGCGGGCCATGACGTTCACCGACTTCGTCGCGTTCTACCAGCTCGCCCGCTCCGAGGGCCTCGTGCTGCGCTACCTCGCCGACGCGTACAAGGCGCTGCGGCAGACCGTGCCCGAGGACGCCCGCACCGAGGAGCTCACCGACGTCGTGGAGTGGCTGGGGGAGGTCGTGCGGCAGACCGACTCCAGCCTGCTGGCGGAGTGGGAGCGGCTGCGCGACCCCGACGAGAGCGCCGAGGCGGCCACCGCCCCGCAGGAGGAGCAGGCCCCGCCCGTCACCGCCAACGCCCGCGCGTTCCGGGTGCTGGTGCGCAACGCGATGTTCCGCCGCGTGGAGCTCGCCGCCCGGCACAAGACGGGGGAGCTGGCCGCGCTCGACGAGGGCGTGCCCGGGGCGTGGGGCGTGCCGCGGTGGACCGAGGCGCTGGACGGGTACTTCGCCGAGCACGGCTCCATCGGCACCGGCCCCGACGCCCGCGGCCCGCAGCTGCTGCAGGTGGACGCGGGCGACCGCCAGGGGGGTTCGGGCTCGCCGCGGCACTGGCACGTGCGGCAGGTGCTGGACGACCCCGCCGGTGACCGCGACTGGGGGATCACCGCGGAGGTGGACCTCGACGCCTCCGACGAGGCGGGCACCGCCGTGGTGCGGGTCACCGGCCTGGACCGGCTGTAGCGGCGGGCATCCCCCGCCCGCCTCCCGCGCGGAAAGGACCCTTTCCGCGCCCTTCTCCGGGTTCGGGCGGACGGAAAGGGTCCTTTCCGCGCCGAAACCCGGAGATGGGCGCGGGAGGGGGGCGGCCCGAGCGCCGAGACCCGGAGATGGGCGCGGGAGGGGGGTGGCCCGCGTCAGCGGTGGTCCGCCACCGCCCGCAGCCGGGTGTCGAGGACGCCGAGCACCACGGCCAGCAGCGCCCCGAGCAGCAGCACCACCGCGGTGTTGCGCAGCGCCACCGGCAGGCCGAGCTCACCGGCGTCGAGGAACGGGTACGGGTACCAGCCGCCCAGCGCCCCGTGCGCGAACGTCCAGCCGATCCACGCCACCGGCCACGCGAACGCCAGCACCTGGCTGCGCCGGTCGACGCGCGGGCGCGGCCCGAACAGCAACCACCCGAGGAGCGTCGCGGCGGGCGCCGCGTAGTGCAGGCCGGCGTTCGTCCACCACCGCGCCCCGCTCGGGTCCACCAGGGCCGCCAGCACCGTCCCGAACACGACCCCGGTGATCGTGATGCCCAGCAGCGCGTCGAGGCGCAGCACCCGCCACCACCGGCCGTCGCGGTCCGGCCGCAGCGCCAGGCCGAGGGCCGCGGCGAGCACGAGCAGGTTGCTCTGCACGGTGAAGTAGCTGGCGAAGCGGACCAGCCGCGTCCCGGTGCCCGGCCCCTCGGCCGCGGCGAGGGTCAGCACCAGCTCGGTGACCAGGGAGGCCGCCACGACGGCGGCCAGCGCCGCGTGCCACCACCGCGACCGGCGCAGGGTCGCGGGCGGGGCCGCCGGCGGGGGCGGGGGAGGTGTGGCTCGGGCCATGGGTGGGGATCCTCGCGCACGTGCGACAGCGCCCGGCCCCCGTGCCGCCACCACCGCCCCGCCGTAGCGTCGCGCCATGACCACCACCGCCGGCGCACCCCCGGGCGCGGACCCGGCCCGTGCGCGCATCCGCCCGTACGCCACGCCCGACCTCGCCGCCGTCTACGACGTCTGCGTGCGCACCGGCGCCGCGGGGGGCGACGCCCGGGGTCGCCACGGCAGCGACGACCTGCTGCCGGACGTCTTCGCCGGGCCCTACGTCGTCCTCGAGCCGGAGCTGGCGTTCGTCCTCGACGACGGCGAGCGCGCCGTGGGCTACGTGGTGGGCACCGCCGACACCGCCGCGTTCGTGCGGGCCTACCGCACCCGGTGGCTGCCGCAGGTGGCCGACCGGTACCCGGTGCCGCAGGTGCCGCCGCGCACCCCCGACGACCGGCTGACGGCGCTGCTGCTGCGCCCGGAGCGGATGCTGGTGCCCGAGCTCGCGGCGTACCCCGCGCACCTGCACGTCGACGTCCTGCCGGAGCACCAGGGCGGCGGGCACGGGCGGGCGCTCGTCGAGACGTTCCTGCGCGCCGCCCGCGCCGCCGGGGCCGGGGCGGTGCACCTGGGGGTGGACCCGGCCAACACCCGGGCGCTGGGGTTCTACGAGCGCACGGGGTTCCACCGGATCGAGGTCCCGGACGCCGTGGGGGTGCTGTACCTGGGGCGCTCCACGGCGCTGGAGGAGCCCGCCGGCGGGGGTGGGGGGACCCGTGGCTGACGACGTGCGCGGGGACGACCCGTTCGCGCTGCGGCGGTTCCTGCGGGCGCAGGACGCGCAGGGCACCTACGAGGAGGCGCTGGCCGAGCTGCGCGCGGGGGCCAAGCGCAGCCACTGGATGTGGTTCGTGTTCCCGCAGCTGGCGGGGCTGGGCCGCAGCGCCACCGCGCAGCGGTACGCGATCACCGGGCCGGACGAGGCGCGCGCCTACGTCGCCCACCCGGTGCTGGGGCCGCGGCTGGTCGCCGCCGCGCGGGCGCTGCTGGACTCCGGTGCCACGGACGCCGCGGTGGCGCTCGGTGGGATCGACGCCCGCAAGCTGCACTCCAGCGCGACCCTGTTCGCGCTCACCGCCCCGGGCGAGGAGGTGTTCCGCGAGGTGCTGGAGCGGTTCTTCGGCGGGGTGGAGGACCCCGGCACGCTGCGGCTGCTGGGACGCACCGGCACCTGAGCCGGCGGCCCCGGTGCCTCAGCCCCGCAGCGCGGCGGCCGCGACCCGCAGCGCCCGCCGGCCCTCGGGCAGGGGCAGCAGCGGGTAGACGTGGACGAGGTCGCGCTCCTCGTGGTGGTCGACCCCGACCCCCGCGGCCCGGGCCCGCCGCACGAGCTCGCGGGTGTCGGGGTCGGTGATGTCGCGGGTGCCGCTGAACACCGTCAGCGGGCCGAGGCCGCGCAGGTCGCCGAACAGGGGGCTGACCAGCGGGTCGCGCACGTCGAGCCCGCCGCGCCACAGCTCGATCGCGGCGCGCGTCCCGGGCCGGGCCAGCCAGGGGTCGCGCGGTTCCACGAGGTCGATCTCGGGGTTGTCCAGGGTGAGGTCGAGGGCGGGGGCGATGAGCAGGGTGCGGTGCAGGGGGGCCACGCCGCGGTCGCGCAGCACCAGCGCGGCCGACAGCGCGATCTGCCCGCCGGCGGAGTCCCCGGCGAGCGCCACCCGGTCCGCGCCGTGGGCGTCCACCAGCTGCTGCACGGCGTCGGCGACGGCGGGCACCACCTCGGCGGCGGTGCCCAGCGGCGCGAGGGGGTAGATGGGCACGGTGACGCCCACCCGGGCCGTCGCGGCGAGCGCGGCGACGAACCGCCAGTGCAGCGGGTTGATCTGGTTGACCCACGCCCCGCCGTGGACGTGGACGACGTGGCGGTGCGGCGCGTGGTCGCGGGGGGCGACGAGGTACGCGGGCCAGGTCCCGTGCCGGCCGGCGGTGACGCGCACGTCGCGGCGCAGCCAGCGCGGGGGGCCGTAGGGCGGCGGCCGCAGCAGCTGGGCGTCGACGTGGGCGCGCATCGCGTCCGCGTCGGCGAACACGCGCTTGAAGCCGAGCAGCCGGACGAGGGGGACCGCGGCGCGGGCTGCGGGTGTGGGCACGGGGCCACCGTGGTGCCGGGTGCGCGCCGGCCGCAACCCGGCGCGGCCGGCGGGGTCGTGCGTTCGGGGGACAGGGGTCGCCCCGTGGTCGCAGACTGGACCGGCGGGCGGGCGGCGACGGGGCCGTGCCCGCCGAGGGGGCGGTCGTGGGGGTCGAACCGGTGGCCAGCGGCTTGGGCCTGGGCATCCGCTGCAGCTTGGCCTCCTCCAGCGCCCAGTA
>NZ_BAABIL010000643.1:0-969 GCF_039542765.1 Kineococcus glutinatus | reverse complement strand
CCGTCGCGAACAGCCACACGGTGAGGAAACCCACCCGCGCCGCGCCCCACGTGCCGCGGCTGCAGCTCGACCACGTCCTCGCCGAGGGCGTGCCGTGGCCGGTGGCGCGGGTGTCGGCGACGACGCCCGGGGTGAGCGACCACCGCGCGCTCGTCGTGGACCTGGCGGGCTGACCCCGGCGGGCCGGACCCGGCGGCCCACCGCGCCCTGCCGGTGGGCGCCCTACCGCGCGAGGCGGAACGGCGCCGGGGCGGGGCGGCCCTCGACGAGGTCGGCCAGCACCCGGCCCACCGCGGGCGTGAACTTGAACCCGTGGCCGGAGAAACCCGCCCCCACGACGAGCGGGCCCACCCGGTCGAGCACGAAGTCCTCGGTGTCGGTGGAGGTGTACGTGCAGCTGACGGGCTCCGCCGCGTCGGGGTCCACGCCGGGCAGCCACTGGCGCGCGTAGCGGCGCAGCGCGGCGGCCCGGCCCGGTTCGGGGGCGTAGCTGCGGGCGTCGGGGTCCACGACGGGACCGGCGCGGTGGAAACCCGCCTTGACGCCCTCGCCGGGCGTGAGCATCCCGTAGACGGGCGCGAGCCAGTACGCGTCCTCCGGCGCGCCCGGGTCCGGCCGGTGGTTGAAGCTCGGCCACGCCAGGTCCTCGGCCAGCGGGCGGAAGTGCGCCGGCTGCTCCTCGGTGACCACCAGCCGCGGCAGCGGCAGCAGCCCGCCCAGCAGCCGCTGCGTCCACGCGCCGGCGGTGACGACGACCCGGCGGGCGGTCAGGGTCCCCGTCGCCGTCGTGACCGCGACCTCGTCGTCGCCGCGGACCGCCAGGTGGGTCACGGGCGTCTCGTGGCGCACCTCGGCGCCGTGCCGGGCCGCCTCGGCCTGCAGGGCGCGCAGCGCGTCGCGGGCCCGGACCCGCCCGGCGTCGGGCACGTGCAGCACCCGGGTGCGGAAGCGCATGCCCGGCCAGCGGCG
>NZ_BAABIL010000642.1:0-4446 GCF_039542765.1 Kineococcus glutinatus | reverse complement strand
CGGGACCAGCCGCACGTCCGGGCGGCACTGCAGCAACTGCTGGCGCAGGTGCAGCGCCACCGGGTAGCTGTTGCGGAACCCCACCACGAGGACCTGCCGGGCGCCGGCGAGCTGTCCGGCGACCTCGGGCAGCACCTGCGCCAGCGAGGCGCACGCCCGGGCGGTGTTCGCGCGCTCGCGCTCCAGGTGCGGGGCGAACCCACCGGCATCACCCCCGCCGCCCAGCGGCACCCCGGCGCTGCGCAGCGACCGGGCGTCGTCGCGGGCCTCGGCGAAGCTGGCGTACCCCAGGCGGCGGAAGAACCGGCTCACCGTGGCCTTGGAGACACCGCTGAGGTCGGCGAGCTCCGCGGCGGAGTGCACGGCCACGTCGGCGAGGTGGTCGAGCACGACGTCGGCGACGCGCTGCTCCTGCGGGGACAGCTCGCCGTAGCTGCGGTCGATGCGCTGGCCGATGGTCCCCGCCGGCCCCCCGGTGCTCACCGCGCCGGGATCCCCGCCGGGACCTCCGCCGAGCCCCCCACGAGATCGCCCCCCACGAGGTCGCCCCCCGCGAGGTCGAGGACGGCCGCGGTGAGCGCGTCCAGCGCGAGGGCCACGTCGGCGGGTTCCACCGACTCCTCGGGGGCGTGGCTGATCCCGCCGGCGCAGCGCACGAAGAGCATCCCCACGTCCGTCAGCGACGCCACCGCCATCGCGTCGTGCCCCGCCCTGCTGTACAGCGCGGGGGGTTCGGCGTCGCCCGTCGCGGCGATGCCCCGGCGCACCGCCTCCTGCAGCCGCGGGGCGCACACCACGCCGGGCGCGCTGTGGTGCTCCTCGGCGGCGAAACCGCAGCCGCGCGCGGCGCACAGCCGCTCCGCCTGGGCCCGGATGCGCTCCCACGCGCCGTCGCGGTCGCCGTCGTGCTCGGCGCGCAGGTCGAGGCTGAGCTCCACCCGGCCGGGCACCACGTTCACCGCGCCGGGGAACGCCTGCGACCGCCCGACGGTGGCGATGACGCCCGACTCCCGCGCGGTGCGCTCGACGAGCAGCACGACCTCGCTGGCCGCGCACAGGGCGTCGCGGCGCCGCTCGTAGGGGGTGCCGCCGGCGTGGCGGGCCTCACCCGTGACGGTGCAGGAGAACCGGCGGGCGCCGGCGATGGACGTCACGACGCCCAGCGCCCGGTCGGCGTCCTCCAGCAGCGGGCCCTGCTCGATGTGCGCCTCCAGGTAGCCCACGACGTCGCGAGGGTCGCGCGCCGCCTCCCCGACGCGGGCGGGGTCCAGGCCGAACGCGGCGAACGCCTCGGCCAGCGTCGTGCCGCGCGCGTCGGTCAGCGACCACCACGCCTCGTCCCACGTGCCGGCCAGCGCCCGGCTGCCCAGCAGGGCGGTGCCGAAGCGGGTGCCCTCCTCGTCGGCGAACGCGACGACCTCCAGCGCGAACGGCAGCTCCGCCGCGCGCCCGCGCAGCCGCGCCGCGACCTCGACGGCCAGGACGACGCCGAGGATCCCGTCGTAGCGGCCGGCGTCGGGCACGGTGTCCAGGTGGGAGGCGAGCAGCAGCGCGGGCAGGCCGGGCTCGCGGCCCTCCAGGCGCCCGCACAGGTTGCCCGCCGCGTCCTGGCGGGTGCGCAGCCCCGCCGCGGCCATCCAGCCCGCGGCCAGGGCGTTGGCCGCGGCGTGCTCGGGGGAGAGGTAGACCCGCTCGATGCCGTCGGGGCTCGCCGACAGCGCGGCCAGCTCGTCGCAGCGGGCCAGCACCCGTGCCGTGGCGGTCCGGACGTCGGTGCCTGCCGCGCTCACGCCACCGCCCCGGCCGGCGCGGCGACGTCGTGCCGGGCGTCGTGCGCGGCGTAGACCTCCTGCGCCGCAACGGTTCCGCCGCCGGCGCCGACCCGGGCGCCCGCGGCGCGCAGCACCTGCTCCAGCGCCGCGAGGGTGAGCAGCACGGCGTCCTTGCGGGCGTTGTGCCCCATGGTGCCGATCCGCCAGACCCGACCGGCCAGCGGGCCGAACGACGTGCCGATCTCGATGCCGTAGTCCGCCAGCAGGGCCCGGCGCACGCCCTCGCCGTCGACGCCGTCGGGGATCTCCACGGCGACGACGTTGGCCATCTTGTGCGCCACGTCGCCGAAGACCGCCAGCCCGAGCCCCTGCACGCCGGCGAGCATCGCCTCCCCGTGCAGCCGGTGCCGCGCGACCGCGACCTCCAGGCCCTCGGCGAGCAGGATCCGCGCGCACTCCCGCGCGCCGTAGAGCATCGTCGTCGCCTCGGTGTGGTGGTTGAGCCGCTGCGGGCCCCAGTAGTCGAGGACCATCCCGAGGTCGAAGTAGTTCGAGGCGATCCGCCGCCGCGGGGCGGGGGCGTCCGGGTCGGCGCGCAGCCCGGCCTCGACGCTGCGGCGGGAGTCCAGCACGGCCACGGCGCGCGGGGACAGGCTGGTGGGGGAGCTGCCCGACGGCCCGCCGAGGCACTTCTGCAACCCCGCGGTGGCGGCGTCGACGCCCCAGTCGTCCATCGCGAACTCGTTGCCGCCCAAGGTGGCGGTGACGTCGGCGTAGAGCAGCGCGTCGTGCTCGCGGGCGATGCGGCCGAGGTCGGCGAGCGGCTGGTTCATCGTCGTGGAGGTGTCGCCCTGCACGACGGCGAGCAGTTTCGGGCGGACGCGGCGGACGGCCTCCTCGACCCGCTCGGGCTCGAACACCGTGCCCCACTCGGCCTCGATGGTGTGCACCTCGGCGCCGCAGCGCTCGGCGATCTCGCGCAGCAGGTGCCCGAAGCGGCCGAACACCGGCACCAGCACCCGGTCGCCGGGTTCGAGGAGGGAGACGAGCACCGCCTCGATACCGGCGCGGGAGGTGCCGTCGACGAGGACGGTGGCCTCGTTGCGGGTGCGGAACACCCGGCGGTAGAGCGCCATCGTCTCGTCCATGTACGCGGTCATCACCGGGTCGTACTGGCCGACGAGCTGGGCGGACATCGCCCGCAGCACGCGCGGGTCGGCGCTGGCGGGGCCGGGGCCCATGAGGAGGCGTGGCGGTGGCGCGACGGGTTCGGCGGTCGGCGGCGGTCCGGGGGTGACGTGGTTCACTCGTTCCACGTCGCTAGCTTATGCAACGATCGTTTCAGGACGGAAGCCCGAGCGAGGAGCCGCCACGGTGATCACGCCCACCCTCCACCCGCTGCCGGGCACCGAGCACGGTGGTCTGCCCTACCTGCCCGCAGGCCCCGGCACCGTGCTGTGGGGGCGGCTGCCGTGCGACGGCGACGCACCGGTGCTGCGCGTCGAACCCGGCCGGCGGTTCGTCGTCGACACCGTCAGCCACGAGGGCATCCTCGAGGACCAGGGCCGCGACCCGCTGCGCTGGTTCGCCGAGCGCGGCGTCGAGGCCGCCGACGTGCCCCGCGACGCCGTCGAGGTCGCCGCCACCGTCGAGCACGACCCGCTGCGCTGGGGTCCGCACGTCGTGACCGGCCCCGTCGAGGTCGCCGGCGCCCGCCCCGGCGACGTCCTCAGCGTCACCGTGGAGGACCTCGCGCTGCGCTGCGGCCACGGCGTCGTCTCCAACCGGCACGGCCGCGGCGCGCTGCCGGGGGAGTTCCCGCTGGCGGGCGGCACCGGCCCCTTCTCCGTCCTCGCCCGCGTCGACGCCGCCCCCGACGCCACCGGCACCGGGACCGGCTCGATGCCCGTCGCGCCCGGTGACGCCCGCCGGGTGCGCTTCCCGCTGCGGCCGTTCCTCGGCCTCGTCGGCGTCGCCACCCCCGGGCAGCGGCTGCACTCGGTGCCGCCGGGGATGCACGGCGGCAACCTCGACGTCTCCCTCCTCGGCGTCGGCTCCACGCTGCACCTGCCCGTGCAGGTGGACGGCGCCGGCTTCTACGTCGGCGACCCGCACTACGCCCAGGGTGACGGCGAGGTCGCGCTCACCGCGTTCGAGGCGCCGCTGCGGGCCGTGCTGCGGGTCGACCTCGTACCCGCCGCGGCGGTCCGGCTGCGCGATGTGCTGTGGGCCGAGACCCCGGAGCTGCTCGTGCCCATCGGCCTGGACCCCGACCTCGACGAGGCGGTGCGCCGGGCGGTGCGCACCGCGGTCGCGCTGCTCGCCGACCTCGGGATGCACCCCGCGCACGCCTACGCCTACCTCTCGGCCGCCGGTGACTTCGCCGTCTCCCAGGTCGTCGACCGCGTCTGCGGGGTGCACGGGACCATCCGCAAGGCCGATCTCGCCGAGCTGCTGGGGGCGCGCGCGTGAGCGGGCCGCAGGAGCACCGGCTGCGCGACGAGGCCGGGCTGCACGACGAGGCCGGGCTGCTCGCGGCGGCCACCCGCTACGAGCGGGCGCTGGCCGCCGACGACCTCGCCGCCCTCGACGACCTCTTCGCCCCCGCCGCGGCGGTGCTGCGCGCCGAGGGCGGGCGCGCCCTCGTCGGCCACGACGCGATCTCCGCCTACCG
>NZ_BAABIL010000641.1:0-1216 GCF_039542765.1 Kineococcus glutinatus | reverse complement strand
GTCGCCGTGGGCTGGGACGGGCGCGCCCGCGGCGTGCTCGTGGTGGCCGACGCGGTGAAGCCGACCTCCGCCGAGGCCGTCCGGCAGCTGCGCGCCCTCGGGCTGGAGCCGGTGCTGGTGACCGGCGACAACGCCGCCGCGGCCCGCGCCGTGGCCGCGCAGGTCGGCATCGGCACCGGCCCGGACGCGGTCGTCGCCGGCGTGCTGCCCGAGGGCAAGGTCGACGTGGTGCGCCGGTTGCAGGCGGCCGGCCGGGTCGTGGCGGTGGTCGGTGACGGGGTGAACGACGCCGCGGCGCTGGCGCAGGCCGACCTGGGCCTGGCGATGGGCACCGGCACCGACGTGGCGATCGAGGCGGCCGACCTGACCCTGGTGCGGGGGGACCTGCGCGCCGCCGCCGACGCGGTGCGGCTGTCCCGGCGCACGCTGGCCGTCATCCGGCAGAACCTCTTCTGGGCCTTCGCCTACAACGTCGCGGCGCTGCCGCTGGCCGCGGCGGGCTACCTGGACCCGATGCTGGCCGGGGCGGCGATGGCCTGCTCGTCGGTGTTCGTGGTGCTCAACAGCCTGCGGTTGCGCCGGTTCCGGCCGCTCGTGCCGGAGGGGTCTGCGCCCCGGCGCGACCACCGGAGGGGGCCGGAGACCGCGTGCTAGCCTCGGCGGGGGAGCGGTGCGGGTGCCGCTGCCGTGACGATCCGCTCCCGTGCCGTGGAGGTCCGACCGTGAAGAAGGTCCTGCTGGTGGCGCTGGCCGCCGTGGGAATCCTCGCCTGGCGGCAGCGTGCCTCCGACAAGGCCGAGCGCGACCTCTGGGCGGAGGCCACCGACACCATCCGCTGAGGCGTACCAGCCGGCTCCGCCGGTCCGGGGGCGTGGCGCAATTGGTAGCGCACCTGCTTTGCAAGCAGGGGGTTAGGGGTTCGAGTCCCCTCGCCTCCACCCCGCAGCACGAGGCCCTCCCCGCTCATCGAGCGGGGAGGGCCTCGTGGTGCGCGCCGGTCCCGGTGCTCCCGGGACCGGCTCAGGCGCCCTGGCCGGGGCCGGCGCCCTTGTCGCGGGCGGCGTCCGCCGCCTGCTCGACCTGATCCGGGTCGGCGGTGCCACCCCCGGCGGTGCCACCCCCGGCGGTGCCACCCTCGGCGGGGTTGCCCTCGGCGCGGCGACGACCGCGCGGCGGCGTCGGCTTCGCGGCGCCGCCCGGTGCCGGCGTCGGGGAG
>NZ_BAABIL010000640.1:0-2725 GCF_039542765.1 Kineococcus glutinatus | reverse complement strand
TGGGCGGCGCCGTCTGGGTGGGCGGCGCCGTCTGGGTGGGCGGCGCCGTCTGGGTGGGCGTGCTGGTGGGCGGCGGTGTCGGCGCGTCGCTGGTGGGGGTGCCGGTGGGCGTGCTGGTGGGCGGCGGTGTCGGCGCGTCGCTGGTGGGGGTGCCGGTCGGCGGCGCGGGCGGCGGCGAGGTCGGTGCCACCGTCTCCGTCGGCGGCAGCGGGGCCCCCAGGGTCGGTGCGGGCGCCGACGGCTGGGCGGTGGCGCCGCCGGACGGGGCGGGCGGCGCGCTGGTGGTCGCCGTACCGGTCGGGGCGGGCGCGGGCGCCGTCGAGCTGGGCGCGGTGCTGCTGCGGGAGGGTCGCGCCGTCGCGCTGCGCGAGGGGGCCTCGGAGGTCGCGCTGCTGGGCGCCGGGTCCTGCGGGGCCGCGCCGGGCGGCAGGGGCTCCTGCGGCTCGGGCGTCTCGACCGGCAGACCCCCGACCGCTGCCACGGGGTTGGGGACGTCGCGCATCGTGCCGTTCTGCACGACGGCGACGGCCACCGCGGTCGCGGAGGTGGCGAGCACGACCGCGGCGGCGACCGCGAGCACCGGGCGCCGCGAGATGCCGAGGGCGCGCTTGCGGGCGGGCGTCGCCCCGGCGACCAGCGGCGCTCCCCCGGCGGCGGTGGCCGTGGGGGTCTCGGGCGCCACGGCCACCGCGGGAGGTGCCGGCACGACGTCGGCCGCGGCGACGCCTGCGGCGACCCGCAGGCCGTTCACCCACGCCGGGAGCCGGTCCGGACGCTGCGCGGGATCGGGGGCCAGCGCCTGCAGCACGCCGTCGCGCAGCGCGGGCAGCCGGCCCGTCAGGGGTGCGCGCGCCAGCTGCTCGGCCACCGCCACCAGGTCGAGCGCACCGCCGCGCACGGCGGGGACCTCACCCGTCAGCAGGAGCACCGCGCTGGCACCCAGGCCGAAGGCGTCACCGGCCGCGGTGGGGGCCGCACCGGCGAGGACCTCCGGAGCGGTGTACGCCAGCACGGCCGCGCCGTCGTCGGGAGCGCCCGCCGCCCGGCGCCCGGGGGCACCGAGCGCCGCCGCGGTCAGCCGGACACCGTTCGCGGGAGCGCTGCCGGCCAGCCGCAGCGCCCGGGGGGTGACCCCGCCGTGCACGAGGGAGGGGCGGCCGACGTCACCGCGGTGCAGCTCGTGCAGGACGCCGGCGGCGCCGGCGAGCAGCCGCATCCGCTCCGCGAGCCCCGCCCCGGGGTCCTCGCGCAGCCACTCCGCGGCCGATCGGCCGGGCACGTGCTCGACGACGGCGTACGCCCAGCGCTCCTCCTCCACGCCGGGGGCCGCATCGGGCGCGTCGGGCGCGTGCGGTCCCCGGCCGGGGAAGGCGGTGAGGACGCGGGCCAGGCGGGGGTGGCGCACGCGGGTGAGCTCCAGCGCGCGGGCCAGCCAGGCGACGTCGTCCACCTGCCCGCCGGGAGCGGCGGCCCGCGCACCACCCGGCGCGGAGGGCCGCAGCACGACGAGCCCGCACAGGGCCTCCCCCGCGGTGCCGCGCCGGTCGAGGCAGTGCCACACCTCGTCGGCGAGCCCCTCCACGGGCCCGAGCAGCTCGTAGCGGTCGGGGTCGTCGTCGGGCCCGGCGCAGTGCCGGACGGCCTCGGGCACGTGCGCGGCCCCCAACCGGTCGTCGGACCAGTCATCGGTGGTCACGAACGACACCTCCGCGTCTCGGCCGCGCACCTGGGACGGACGCGGGATCGCCCGCATTGTGCCGTACGGGTGAATCCCCCGCGCCCGATCCCGCGGGGTGTCGTCGCAGGTGGCGGGCCGGGTGGAGCGCTACGGGCCCGTGGCGACCGCAGCGGCCACGGGGGCCTCATGAGCCGTGACGGGTGGTAGTGGCCCGGTGTGCCGCTCGACCTCCACGAGGACGTGCTGGCCGGTGCAGCCCTGCCCCAGGCGGGACGTCCCCACGTCGCAGGTCAGGACGTTGACGTTGCCGTGCCCGCACGTGACGCCCGCGGCCTCCCCGGCGACGGGGTCGAACCACGCCCCCGTCGACATCTGCACCACCCGGGGGCGCAGCACGTCGGACACCACGAGACCGGCCAGGCAGCTGCCGCGCCGGCTGCGCACCACCACCACGTCGCCGTCGGCGAGACCGCGCGCGGCGGCGTCCTCGGGGTGCATCCGCAGCGGCTCGCGGCCGGCCACCTTGGAGGCCGCGCTCGTCGCCCCGTGGTCCAGCTGGCTGTGCAGGCGGGTGGCGGGGTTGTTCGCCAGCAGGTGCAGCGGGAAGTCCGCCGCCAGCGGCGAGCCCAGCCAGTCCTCCGGCTCCCGCCAGACGGGGTGGCCGGGGCAGTCGTCGTAGCCGAAGGACGCGATCACCGCCGAGGACACCTCGATGCGACCGCTGGGCGTGCGCAGCGGGAAGCGCCCCGGATCGGCGCGGAAGGACGCGAGCAGCACGACGGGCTCCTCGGCGGGCAGCACCAGCTGCCCCTGCGCGCGGAAGTCCGCCCAGGTCGGGGCGGGGATCCCGGCGCGCGCCGCGGGCCCGGCGCGCCACGTCTCGTAGAGGTGCTCGACCCACTGCGCCGAGGTGCGCCCCTCGGTGAACACCTCCCCGCAGCCGAGCCGCTGCGCGAGGGCGGCGAACACGTCGTAGTCGTCGCGGGCCTCCCCCAGCGGTTCGTGCACCCGCTCCATGACGAGCAGGTGGTCGTCGTAGCGGGCGGC
>NZ_BAABIL010000639.1:0-1499 GCF_039542765.1 Kineococcus glutinatus | reverse complement strand
CAGCGGTTCCGGCAGCGCATCGCGGACTGGGTCGCGGCCAGCACGGGCCTGGTGCTGCCGGCGCCCGCCGCGCCCGCTCCCGCGCCGCCGGTGGCGGGCTGACGTGGAGGTCCTCCTCGCCGCCGCGGCGGCCCTCGCCGGGCTCGTCTTCTGCGTCACCGCCAGCGACCGCACCCGCCTGGCCACCGCGGCCTTCCTCGCGGTGCCGCAGGTCTTCGCCGGCCCGCTGGGTGCGCTGTCGCTGCCGCTGAGCCAGTGCTGGGTGATCCTCATGGCCGTCTGCTGGCTGGTGGAGCGCAAGGGCGTCCCGCTGGGCGACCCCGTCATGCGGGCGGTGTTCCTCTTCGCCGCGGTCAACGGCGCCGCCATCGCCTGGTCACCGGACCCGATGGTCGGCATCCTCGAGGTGGCCCGGATCACCTCGTTCGCCTTCCTCTACCTCTACGCGGTGCGGGTCGAGCGGGAGGACCCCCGCGGGGTGCGGGGCGTGCTGCGGGTCGTGCTGGCCTGGGCGCTGGTGGCCGCCGCCCTCGTGTGGGCCTTCCGGCTCTCCCCGGCCGCGGAGACGGCGTTCCTGCGCTCCCCGCTGGCCTCGCTCGTCGCGGGCCCCGACGCGATGGCGGCGTTCTGGGGGGAGTCCGCCAACAACGTCACCGACCCCGCCAAGGCCGGCGGGTTCTTCATCAACGCCAACGTCGCCTCCATGTTCCTGGGGGTGGCGACGTTCGCGTGCCTGCTCCTGCTCGCCGAGGAGCGCAGGCGCCGCCACGTCGCGGCCGCGCTCGTCATCTGGTCGGCCACGTTCGCCACCGGCTCCAAGACGGCCGCCGCGCTGGCGCTGCTGCTGCCGGTGGCGGTGCGCGGGGTGCACGTGCTGGGCCGGCCCACCGCGCGCTGGTTCCTGCCGCAGGCCCTGCTGTTCGCCGGGGCCGTGCTCTGGCTGCTGCCGGACCTCCTCGCGAGGTTCGTGCCCTCCTACGCCGAGGCGTCCGCGCACAGCCTGGACAGCCGCGCCCCCATGTGGGAGGCGGCGGTGCAGATGTTCAAGCAGCACTGGGCGCTGGGCCTCGGGCACGGGGGCTGGGCGCGCACCATGGAGCTGTACGCCCAGTTCGGCATCGAGGTGCTGCCCCCGCACAACCTCTTCATCGCCGCCTGGGCGGCGACCGGCCTCGCCGGCGTCGCGGCCCTCGCCGCCTTCGCGCTGGTGGTCCTGCACCTGCTGGTCACCACGGTGCTGCGCGCGACGGGCTCACCGCTGGGGCGCACGGCGGCCTTCGCGCTGGGGGCCTGGGTGTGGGTGCTGGTGCACGGCATGGGCGACAACACCGCCGTCTACGGGGAGGCGAAGTCCATGACCCTCCTCGCCCTGGTCCTCGGGGTGGTCACCGCGCGGCGCTCCGCGGTGGCGGCCGCGGCGGCGACCGCACCGACGACCGCGCCGACGTCGTCGGCTGGGAGGTCACCGACCCGGACCCGGCGTACGGCGACTACCTGAC
>NZ_BAABIL010000638.1:0-1368 GCF_039542765.1 Kineococcus glutinatus | reverse complement strand
CGCCGGTCCGGCGGGGACCGGGGGCGGTGCTCAGGCCGCGGACCCCGCGGTGGCGGGCGCCGCGGGCAGGGCGGCGCGGGCGGCCGCCACCAGCGCCGCGAAGGCGGGGGCGTCGTTGACGGCGAGCTCGGCGAGCATGCGGCGGTCGACCTCGACACCCGCGGCCTTGAGGCCCTGGATGAAGCGGTTGTACGTCATGCCCTCCGCGCGGGCGGCCGCGTTGATGCGCTGGATCCAGAGCTGGCGGAAGTCACCCTTGCGGGCCTTGCGGTCGCGGTACGCGTAGACGAGGGAGTGGGTGACCTGCTCCTTCGCCTTGCGGTAGAGGCGCGAGCGCTGACCGCGGTAGCCGCTGGCCTGCTCGAGGACGACGCGGCGCTTCTTCTGGGCGTTGACCGCCCGCTTCACGCGTGCCACAGGGGGTGCTCCTTGCTGTCGGGTCGCGGCCGGTCACCGGCCGCGCGAGGTTCGGGGTGCGCTTGCCGCGTCAGCGGGCGAGCAGCTTCTTGATCTTCTTGGCGTCTGCCGGGGTGACCACCGCGTCCAGCGCCAGGCGGCGGGTACGGGTGGACGGCTTGTGCTCGAACAGGTGGCGGCGGTTGGCGCGCTCGCGCAGCACCTTGCCGCTGCCGCTGATGCGGAAGCGCTTCTTCGCACCGCTGTGCGTCTTCATCTTGGGCACGGGGTTCTCCTGTGGTGTGTCCGGTGGTGGTGCGGGTCTGCGGGGCCACCGCGCCGTGGCGCGGTGGCGGGCGCGGGCCTCAGGCCGTGGTGCTCTCCTCGGCCGGCGCCGTGACGACCTCGGCAGCCTCGGTGGGGGCCGCGTCGGCGCGAGCGGCGTCCTCCTTGCGGCGCTTGTTCTCCGCCTTGGCCTCGGCCTTCTTCTTGTGCGGCCCGATGACCATCACCATGTTCCGGCCGTCCTGGCGCGGGGAGCTCTCGACGCTGCCCAGCTCCGCGACGTCCTCCGCGAGCCGCTGCAGCAGGCGGAAGCCCATCTCCGGGCGCGACTGCTCGCGACCGCGGAACATGATCATGACCTTGACCTTGTCCCCCGCCGAGAGGAACCGCTCGACGTGCCCCTTCTTCGTGGCGTAGTCGTGCGGGTCGATCTTCAGGCGGAAGCGGATCTCCTTGAGGATCGTGTTCGCCTGGTTCTTGCGGGCTTCGCGGGCCTTCATGTCGGACTCGTACTTGAACTTGCCGAAGTCCATGAGCTTGCAGACCGGCGGACGGGCCTGCGGAGCCACCTCGACCAGGTCGAGGTCGGCCTCCTGGGCCAGCCGCAGCGCGTCCTCGACGCGCACGATCCCGACCTGCTCCCCGTTGGGGCCCACGAGCCGCACCTCGGGAACACGGATGCGGTCG
>NZ_BAABIL010000637.1:0-1219 GCF_039542765.1 Kineococcus glutinatus | reverse complement strand
CGCCACCACGGCCAGGCCCTGGTAGATCTCGGCGGCGCCGTCGTCCCAGCGCCAGAACGAGCGCGCCCCGCCGGCCACCACGAGCAGCAGCGCCGTGACCACCGCGAACGCCGTGGCGGGCAGCACCACCGCGCCCGCGCCGGTGCGGCTGGGCCGCGACAGCAGCAGCGCCACCCGCAGCCCCACCCGCACCCCCGCCCACGGCCCGGTCACGACGGCACCTGCTGCCAGCGCGGCACCGGGAACCCGCCGGGGAGTTCCCCGGTGGCCCGGCCGGAACCCCCGCGGGGGCGTTCGGCGACGACGCGCCCGTCGGCCAGGTGCACCTCGCGGTCGCAGCGGGCGGCCACCTGCTCGTCGTGGGTGACGACGACGAGGGCGCGCCCCGTGCCGGTCGTCGCGGCGAGCAGGGCGTCGAGGACGTCGTCGGAGGTGCGCGAGTCCAGCGCGCCGGTGGGTTCGTCGGCGAACACCACCCCGGGGCCGGTGACGAGGGCGCGGGCGATCGCCACCCGCTGCGCCTGACCGCCGGACAGCTCCCCGATGCGCCGGCCGCCGAGGCCGGCCAGGCCGAGGCGCTCCAGCTCCGGCAGCGCCCGCGCCTCGGCCTCGCGGCGGGGTGCGCCGCCGAGCATCGCGGCCAGCGCGACGTTCTCCAGGGCGGTCAGCTCCGGCACGAGCATCCCGGACTGGAACACGAAACCGAACTCCTCCCGGCGCAGCCGGGAGCGGCCGGCCTCGCCGAGGGCGTCGACGTGCACGGCGCCGCCGGCGGTGGCGAGCACGACCTGGCCGCCGTCGACGGGCAGGATCCCCGCCAGGCAGTGCAGCAGGGTGGTCTTGCCGGAACCGGAGGTCCCGGTCACGGCGAGGGACTCCCCGGCGGCGACGGCGACGTCCACGCCGGCGAGGGCGGTCACGTGGCCGTAGCGCTTGACGAGGGTGCGGGCGGACAGGACGGGGCGGGCCTGCTGCGGGGGGTGGTCCGGGAGGGCTGGGTCCATGCCGCCACGCTGCCGGTGGGGTCCCGCCGCGGTCGTCGGGCGCCAGGTGGAAACCCCGCCGCCCGCACCTGCGACCGCGGGAGGAGACCGGGGCGCCGGCGACCGCCTGCAGGAGGAGCCCGTCAGCCCAGGTGGAACACCTCCTCCGCCGGCGCCCACCACTCGCCCGCGGCGGCCGTCGGGACGGGCTGCTGGCAGGGGTCCGTCAGCCGCCA
>NZ_BAABIL010000636.1:0-3900 GCF_039542765.1 Kineococcus glutinatus | reverse complement strand
CGCGAGGAACACCGACGCCGCACCGGCCGGGGGCTGCGGGCGCGCCGCCTCGCGCACGGCGTGCAGCAGGGACCCACCGCGCTCGGCGTGCGCCCACAGCTGCGGAGCCGTGGCCCGCAGCGACAGCCGGGCGGCGGAGCCGGCGTAGACACCACCCAGCAGGGGCTCCACGAGGCGGTCGACGACGGCCGGGCCGAGCCGGGCGGCCACGTACTCCCCCACCGCCACGTCGGCCGTCAGCGGCGGCGCCGGCAGCCCCGGCTCGGCGGCGACCCGGGCCAGCTCCCCGGCGTCGAGCAGCCCCGCCAGCTGCTCGGCGCGCCCGGGTACGCCGAGCACCGTGCCCGCGGGCAGCGGGTGCAGCGCACCGCGCACCCGCAGCGCCGCCCGCGTCGTCGCCGGGTGCACCAGGTCCGCACCGAGCCCGACCTCGCGGGTCAGGCCCACCGCCTCCGGGCGGCGCGCCAGCAGCGACTCCGCGCCCGCGTCGACGACCGCACCGGCCACCTCCACCGGCTGCAGCACCCCACCGGTGCGGTCGGCGGCCTCCAGCACGACGACGTCGGCCGCCGGTGCCAGGCGCAGCGCGGCGGTCAGCCCGCTGATGCCGCCACCGACGACCAGGACCCGCGGACGGCGGGGGGCGGCGGCGCTCACGCCACCGGGTGCCCGACCTCGCGCCGGGCCGGCGTCCAGGCGTGCACCTCGTCGACGACGCGCTGCAGCACGCCCGGGTCCGCGCCCGGCGGCACGCCGTGGCCGAGGTTGAAGACGTGCCCCGGGGTGCGGTCGCCGGCGGCCAGCACCTCGCGCACGGCGCGGACGAGCACGTCGGCCGGCGCCAGCAGCAGGGCGGGGTCGAGGTTGCCCTGCACCGCCAGCGCCCGCCCCGCCCCGGCGCGGGCCCGGCGGGCGCCCTCGTCCAGCGGCACCCGGAAGTCCACGCCGAGCACGTCGACGCAGTCCACGCCGGCGGGCGCGGCCATGTCCGCCAGCAGCTCCCCCGTGCCGGTGCCGAAGTGGGTGCGGGGCACGTCGAGGTCCGCCACCGCCGCCAGGGCCGCCGCCGAGTGCGGGGCCACCAGCCCGCGGTAGCCGTCCGCGGGCAGCGCGCCCACCCAGGAGTCGAACAGCTGCACCGCCGAGGCACCCGCCTCGACCTGTGCGCGCAGGAAGGCCCCGGAGATCTGGGCCAGCCGGCGCAGCAGGGCGTGCCAGAGGTCCGGGTCGCCGTGGGCCATGGCCTTGGTGCGGTGCAGGTCGCGGGAGGGCCCGCCCTCGACGAGGTAGCTGGCCAGGGTGAAGGGCGCCCCCGCGAACCCGATGAGCGGGGTGTCGCCGAGTTCGGCGACGATCATCCGCACGGCGTCGGTGACGTGGGTGAGCTGGTCGGGGTGCAGCTCGGGGATGCGCTCCAGGTCGGCGCGGGTGCGCACCGGTTCGGCGATGACGGGACCGGTGCCCGGGACGATGTCGAGGTCCAGGCCGACCGCGGCCAGGGGCACGACGATGTCGGAGTAGAAGATCGCCGCGTCGACGCCGTAGCGGCGCACCGGCTGCAGCGTGATCTCGGTGACGAGCTCGGGCCGGCGGCAGCTCTCCAGCATGGGCACGCCCGCGCGCACCGCCCGGTACTCGGGCAGCGAGCGCCCGGCCTGGCGCATGAACCACACGGGGACGCGGTCGGCCGGGAGCCCCCGGCACACCTGCAGGTAAGGGGACTTCCCGGTCAGCACCCCCCGATGGTCGCACGCCGGCGCCCGCTCGCCGGCGCCGGACCCCGTCGCCGGACCCGTCGCCGGACCCGTCGCCGGACCCGTCGCCGGACCCGTCGCCGGACCCGTCGCCGGTCACCCGGGTGCTCGGGGTCCCGGCGTGCCGGGACCCCGGTGCGGCCCGTCCCTGCTTATGGTCGGGGTGTGAAGGTGCCCCGGGTCCCCGGCCCCCGGCCGACGGCGTTCGACCGGGCCGCCGCCGGCCTGCAGGAGGCGCGCCTGCGCCCCGAGGTGCGGCTGGCGGCCGTGCCGGCGCCCGCGCGGATCGCGCCGCAGTCCTTCGCGCTCGCCGGGGAGGTCGTCCGCGACGGCGACGAGCTGGCCACCGGCCGGTTCGTGCTCCTGCACGACCCGGCGGCCCCCGCGCAGTGGGGTGGGCGCTTCCGCGTCGTCACCCTGGCCAGCGCCGACCTCGAGGCCGACCTCGGCGCGGACCCGCTGCTGGGCCCGGTGGCCTGGTCGTGGCTGGAGGACGGCCTGCGCGCCGCCGGGGCCGACGCCGTCCGGCTGGGCGGTACCGTCACGCGGGTCGTGTCGGAGTCGTACGGGGAGCTGTCCCACCGGGAGGCGTCGGTGGACGTGGAGGTCCGCGCGTCCTGGACGCCGGCGCCGGGCCCCGACGGCGACCTCGACGCCGAGGCGCACCTGCAGGCGTGGTGCGTGCTGCTGTGCTCCGTGGCCGGGCTGCCCCCGCTGCCGGAGGGTGTCGTGCCCCTCGCCCAGCACCCCCGCTGAGCGGTGGCAGGCCGGACGAGGCCCGCAGCCCGGCGCCACGGCGGTGTCAAGTCCGCCACGGGCGCGACCGATGGTCATCGGGGAGGGATCCGCGACGGGCGGGTTCCCGTGTCCGCAGGAGGACCTCGATGACTGCCCTGGTGGAACGCCCAGGCATGGCGGTGCCCTCGCGGCTCGGTCGCTTCGCGGCGCTGGTGGCGGTGGCCGACCCCGCGACCCGCGAGTCCGTCACCCGCACGCTGCGCCTGCTCGGCGCCGCGCACGTGGAGCACGCGACGAGCGTGGCGCAGGCCCGCGCCCTCGCGCGCACCGGTCCCCGCGCCCTCTTCGTCGCCGACGCGGGCCTGCCCGACGGCTCCGGCGCCCAGCTCGTCTCCGAGCTGCGCGCGGCGGGCTGGAACCGCTGCGTCGTGCTGTCCACGAACGCCGACCCGTTCGCGGTGCGCGGCGCCGTCGCCGCCGGGGTGCGCTGCTACCTCGTCACCAGCCGCCCCGAGGGCGGCGGTGACGGCACCCGCCCCGGCGACAGCGGGGTGGACGGCCTCTCCGAGCGCGAGATCGAGGTGCTGCAGCACGTCGCCGACGGCCGCTCCAACAAGGACACCGGCGCCCTGCTCGGCCTGTCCGCCCTCACCGTGAAGAGCCACCTGGCGCGCATCGCGCGCAAGCTCGGCACGGGCGACCGCGCCGAGATGGTCGCGATCTGCCTGCGGGCCGGCGTCATCCAGTGACCCGTCGCTGACCCGCACCGGCCTGCCGCCCACCGGCGCGCGGCGGCCGGTGCGTACCGTGGTGCCGTGGCAGCCCACGCACGCGAGCAGCGCCCGCCGGCACCCGGCCCGGACGCGCCGGCCGGTCAGGACACCGCCGCGGCCGCGCCGCTGCCCCTGCTCGACGCCCCGCGGGACGGGCTGCCCCCCGTCGTCAGCGACGAGGCGGGGCTGGCCGCGGTCATCGCCGCGATGCGGGCCGGCAGCGGCCCCGTCGCCGTCGACGCCGAGCGCGCCTCCGGCTACCGCTACGGGCAGCGCGCCTTCCTCGTCCAGCTGCGCCGCGCCGGGGCGGGCACCGCGCTCGTCGACCCCACCGGGCTGCCCGACCTGTCCGAGCTCGGGGCCGCGATCTCCGACGCCGAGTGGGTGCTGCACGCCGCCAGCCAGGACCTGCCGTGCCTGGCCGAGCTGGGCATGCGCCCGGTGTCGTTGTTCGACACCGAGCTCGGCTCGCGGCTGGCGGGGCTGCCGCGGGTGGGGTTGGGCGCCGTCGTGGAGGAGCTGCTGGGCATCCGCCTCGCCAAGGAGCACTCGGCGGTGGACTGGTCCACGCGCCCGCTGCCCGAGCCGTGGCTGACGTACGCCGCCCTCGACGTGGAGGTGCTCGTCGACGTGCG
>NZ_BAABIL010000635.1:0-1177 GCF_039542765.1 Kineococcus glutinatus | reverse complement strand
GGGCGACGGCCACGGGTGTGCCCAGCTGGGGCCGGCGGTACTCCGCGAGCAGCCGGGCGTTGAAGTCCTCGACGACCTCCCGCACCTCCGCCTCCGACGCCAGCGACGCCACCGCGGCGGCGAGCACGGCGCGCTCCCGGCGGAACGCCAGGTGCGGCGGCAGCAGCGCCGACGTGTCCAGCCCCTCGCGGCGGGCCTTCTCCACCGCCCAGTCCTCCGGGGAGCGCTCGCGGTCCAGGCCCGGGATGGGCTTGCCGGCCCCCGGCAGGGCGTCGAACTCCCCGCGCTCCAGGGCCTCGCGGACCAGCCGCTCGGCGGTGCTCTCGAAGCCCCCGCCGTGCCCGTGCCAGCGCCCGTGCTGCGACACCGTCCTCGCCCCCCACCCGTCCGACCTGCGACCAGCCCAGCCGGTACCGCCGCCGCGCGCAACCGCCGCCCGCCGTCGACCCCGGCCGCGGCGGGGGGCAGGCTGGGACCCCGGGCACCGTCGGAGCGCCCGGGCGGTGACGGAGGCGGAGGACGCGGTGGGGCGGGACGGCGACGGAACGGGTGGGGCGCGCGTGCTGCTGCTGTCGGGCGGTGGTCGCTACGCGGACCCCTGGCACCCCTTCGAGCGGACCTCTCGGCTGCTGGCCGATCTGCTCGGGGGGTGCGGGTTCGACGTGGAGCCGCGCGACGACGTGGAGGAGGCGCTGGCGGAGCTGACCGACCCCGCGGCCCGCCCCGACCTGCTCGTGCTCAACGTGGGCCTGCCCCGCGACGGCGCGCCGGTGCCGGCCGACCCGGACGCCCGCGACGGGTTCAGCGCGTACCTCGCCGGCCGCCGCCCGCTGCTGGCGGTGCACTCCAGCGCCACCAGCTTCCCCGACCTGCCCCAGTGGGAGGAGCGCCTGGGGGGCCGGTGGGTGCGGGGCACGAGCATGCACCCGGAGCACGGCCGGGCCGCCGTGCGGGTCCTGGCCGGCGCCTCACCCGTCGTCGCGGGGCTGGCACCGTTCGAGCTGCTCGACGAGCGCTACACCCACCTGCGCACCGCGGACGACCTCACCGTGCTGGCCGACCACGAGCACGAGGGCGGGCGCCACCCGCTGGTGTGGCTGCGCACCGGTGCCGCCGGCGGCCGCACGGCCTACGACGCGCTGGGGCACGACGAGCGCTCCTACGACTGCGCGGAGCA
>NZ_BAABIL010000634.1:0-633 GCF_039542765.1 Kineococcus glutinatus | reverse complement strand
CTCACGGGTGCGCGGTCGCCTCCGACAGCGCCTGGGCGAAGGCCACCGCCGCGCGCACCGCCCCCGCCCCCTCGGCCGCCGCGGACACCCGCAGCGTGAGGTCGTCCCCGCTGAGGGAGCCGGTGTAGCCGTGGTCGGCGTCGCAGTCGGGGTCGGGGCAGCCGGCGGGCTCCAGGTCGATGCGGCGCACGGCGCCCCAGCCGACGGTCAGGGTGACCTCCTGCGGGGTGTCCCCGCTGCGGTAGTCCGCCGGGCGCGTCACGACGGAGGACACCACGACGGACTCCACCCGCTGCAGGGCCACCGCCTCGGTGGACGCCACCGCGTAGCTCTCCGGGGAGGTCTCGTCGGGCGCGTGGTCGTCGGCGTGGGCGATGACCAGGCGGTCCGGCGTGAGGGCGAGCACCGTGACGTGCCGTCGCACCTCGGAGCTGTCGAAGGTGGTCTCCAGGTGCACCAGGTGCGCCTCGACCCGGTCCCCGACGAGCGCCGCCCGCAGCACGTCGCAGACGAGCTGCGGGTAGTAGCCGGCGCGCTCGACGTCGCCGACGAGCTCACGGGGCAGATCGGCCGGGACGGTGCCCGCCGTCGGGTGCCGGGGGGTGGTGCGCTCGCGCATCCGGCCATCATCGC
>NZ_BAABIL010000633.1:0-1717 GCF_039542765.1 Kineococcus glutinatus | reverse complement strand
CGGCGGGGCCGGCGGCGGGCAGTGCCTGCGCGCCGGTCAGCGCCACGGCGGAGTCGGCGAACCCGCAGGAGCCCCCGCCCAGCGCGGCCAGCGAGGAGGAGGCCATCGACCAGGTGCCGCGCAGCACGTAGGTCGCGCGGGCGACGCTGAGCAGCTGCAGCGCCAGGGAGGCCACGAGCACCACGGAGGTGGTGAGGACGACGAGCTCCGGCCAGGTGTCGCGCCGGGTGGCCTCGCTCGCGGCGGCCTCGGGCGCACCGCTGCGGCGGCGGCGCAGCAGCCACGCGGCGACGGCGGCCAGCGCCCCCAGCCCGAGCCACAGCAGGGGCTGCCCCAGCCAGGACGGCAGCTGCGGCACCGTCCCGTAGGCGGAGTGCTCCACCTGCGCGTCCGGTCCGTGCAGCGCCAGCCCCGCCACCGCCGCGACCGCCGCCGCCAGCCCCAGCGACGCCCACCGCGAGGGCCGGCGGCGCACCAGCGCCGCACAGCCCACCACGACCGCCACCGTCCCCACCCCGGCCAGCGCCCCGAAGTGGTGCGACCACTTCGTCGGCGAGATCGCCAGCACGGCGTACCCGGCCAGCGCCACCGCCGCCGGCACCACCCAGGACGTGCGGGCGGTGGGCGTGCGCCGGCGCGAGCGCAGCAGCGCGACGCTGGTCCCCACGAGCAGGACGAGGGTGACCAGCACGACGAGCTGGCGGGAGTACAGCCGCTGGTTCGGGTCCGGGCCCTGCGTGAGGTACCAGTACCGCTGCGGCTCCTGCCACCACTCCAGGTTCGGGCCCACCTCGTCGTGCACCCGCAGCGCGGTGAGCGCCCCGGCGAGGGTGGCATCGGCGAACACCGCGGGGGCGGCCGCGCTCGCGCACGCCACCAGCAGCGACGCCGAGGCCAGCGGCCCGGCGCGGCACCCGCGCACCAGCGGCCACCAGCGGGGCGCCAGCACCACCAGGAGGGCGGCGGCCAGCAACCCCGAGGCGGTGATCGACACCGCGGCGCCGGCCACGACGGCGGCCACCCCCAGCAGCCACGGCCGCCGGCGGGCCACCGCCTCCAGGACCAGCGCGAACGTCGCGGTGGTCGCCAGCACGACGAGCGCCTCGGGGCGGGCCCCGACCGAGAACGGCAGCACCCAGGCCAGCAGCGCCACCGCGGCCAGCGGGCGCAGCCACCAGGGCGCGGCGGCCACCAGCCGCGGCAGCACGCAGCGGATGAGCAGGAACCACGCACCGGCCAGCGCCAGCACCGCCGGCAGCCGCAGCACCACCGGCGCCGGGGAGATCGCCGCGGCCAGCGCCAGCACGTGCTGCTGCAGGGTGAAGGGGATCTCCGGGACGTTGAAGTAGCGCACGACGTTGCCCACGTAGCCGGTGGCGCCGATGCTGCGCGCCTCCAGGGAGTAGTAGAAGTCGTCGGTCTGCAGCGGTCCGGCCACCGCCCAGCCGAGCAGCCGGGGCAGGACGGCCACGTCGGCCGCGGCACCCACCAGCCGGTGCCCGAGCGGACGGCGCACCCGCTCGCGCCGGCCGCCGCGCGCAGGCGCGCTGGTGCGGCCGGCACGCACGAGCAGCAGCAGGCAGCCGACGACGAGCACGGCGTGCGCGGCGAGCAGCGCCAGCTTCAGCGGCGTCGGGGAGCTCTCGAACCGGGCGTCGGGGGAGGCCACGACGGCGGGACCGCCGGCGGTGACGTCGGCGGCGGCCAGGTCGGTGAC
>NZ_BAABIL010000632.1:0-3773 GCF_039542765.1 Kineococcus glutinatus | reverse complement strand
CGACGACCGGGCAGGTGGTGTCCCTGCTGCTCCTGCTGGCCGTCGTGGCCGTCCGCGGGCCCCGGCGCGTGCCGCGGGCCGAGCGCCCCGCGGCGGCCGCGGCCCTGCTCGTCGGGGTCACCGGCGCCGCGGCCGTGGTGCTGTACTCCCTCGCGGTGCGGCAGGGGCTGCTCGCCGTCGTCGCGGTGCTGACGTCGCTGTACCCGGCCGTGACGGTCCTGCTGGCGGCGCTGCTGCTGCACGAGCGGACCACGCGGACGCAGCGGGTGGGCATGGCGGTGGCCGTCGCGGCCGTCGGGCTCATCGCCCTGCCCTGACCGTCAGCGGGCGGCGGCCGCGTCGCGCAGGTCCGCCAGCGCCGTCAGCAGGGTCGCCATCCCCTGCGGGTCGGCCACCCGGAACCGCGCCGCTGTCTCGCCCGGCCCCACCTTGACCGTCACGTCCGCCTCGCCCAGGGCGGCGAACGCGTCCTCGTCGGTGACGTCGTCGCCCGCGTAGAGCACCGCCCCCACCGCCGGGCCGGCGGCGGCGAGCCGGTCGCGCAGCCGCAGCAGCCCCGCGCCCTTGCCCAGCGGCACGACGGCGATCTCCACGACCTCCTTGCCGCGCAGGCAGTGCACGCCCGGGTCCGAGCCGGGCCCGTCCACCGCCCGCCGCGTCGCCTCCGCGGCCACCGCCCGGTCGGCGCGGCGGGTGTGCAGCACCGCCGACATCGGCTTGTGCTCCACGGCCACGCCCTCGTGGGCGGCGGCGATCTCCTCCAGCTGCGCGGTGACGCGCGCCAGCAGCCGGGCCTCGGCCTCGGTGAGCACCTGCCCACCGTCCTCGCCGTCCAGGGAGCACTGCGTGCCGTGCCCGCCGACGAGGACCGCCGCCGCCGGTGCCCGCGACAGCAGCCGCAGGTCGGCCAGCGCCCGCCCGGACACCAGCGCCACGTCGGACGTCCCGGCCAGCCGCTGCAGCGCCGCGACGGAACCCGGCAGCGGGGCGGCACTCATCGGGTCGTCGACGAGCGGGGCGAGCACCCCGTCGAAGTCGAGCGCGACGAGCACGCGGCCGGAGCCGGCGAACACCTCCAGCGCCTCCAGCAGCGGCTGCGCCAGCTCCCCGGACGCGGTGGTCACCGGGCCACCCCCGCGGCCGGGGAGCCGGTGAGGTCGATCGCGGTGCCCGCCTGGTCCCCGAGCCCGTCCAGCGCCTCCAGGAAGGAGGCCGCCCACCGCTGCACGTCGTGCTCGCGCACCCGCCGGCGCATGGCCCGCATCCGCCGCCCCGCCTCCCGCGCCGGCATGTGCAGGGCGCGGATCACCGCGTCCTTGAGGCCGTCGATGTCGTGCGGGTTCACCATGACGGCCTGGCCGAGCTCGTCGGCGGCGCCGGTGAACTCCGACAGCACCAGCACCCCCTTCTCGTCGTAGCGGGAGGCGACGTACTCCTTGGCGACGAGGTTCATGCCGTCGCGCAGGGATGTCACGAGCATGACGTCGGCGGCCAGGAACAGCGCCGCCATCTCCTCCCGCCCGTAGGAGTGGTGCAGGTAGTGCACCGCGGCCTTGCCGATCTCGGCGTAGGTGCCGTTGATCCGGCCCACCGTCACCTCGACGTCCTGGCGCAGCTGCACGTACTGGTCCACCCGCTCGCGGCTGGGGGTGGCCACCTGCACCAGCACCGCCTCGCCGACCTGCACGCGGCCGTCGGCCAGCAGCTCCTCGAACGACTTCAGCCGGTGCAGGATGCCCTTGGTGTAGTCGAGGCGGTCCACGCCGAGCAGGACGTACTGGGGGTCGCCGAGGTCCCTGCGGATCTCCTGCGCCCGCTCCTGCACCTCCGGGCGCCGGGCCAGCTCGTCCAGGGCGACGGCGTCGATGGAGATCGGGAAGGACGCGGCCCGCACCTGCCGGTCGCCCTCGTCGGGCAGGCGCACGACCCCCCGGCGCGCAGGCAGCGCCATCGCCCGGCGGCAGGCGCGCAGGAAGTTGCTGGCGTCGGCGGGGCGCTGGAAGCCCACCAGGTCCGCCCCGAGCAGGCCGTCGAGGATGGCGCCGCGCCACGGCAGCTGCGCGAAGATCTCGAACGGCGGGAACGGGATGTGGTTGAAGAAGCCGATGCGCAGGTCCGGGCGGCGCCGGCGCAGCATCCGCGGCACCAGCTGCAGCTGGTAGTCCTGCACCCACACCGTCGCGCCCCGCGCGGCCTGCTCGGCGGCGGCCTGCGCGAAGCGCTCGTTGACGCGGACGTAGGCCTCCCACCAGCGGCGGTGGTAGTTCGGCGCCACGATCACGTCGTGGTACAGCGGCCACAGGGTGCCGTTGGAGAAGCCCTCGTAGTAGTCCTCGACCTCCTCGGCGGACAGGCCGATGCCCACGCAGTGCACGCCCTCCGCGTCGAAGGGCTCCGGGGGCTCGCCGGGCGTGCCGGCCCAGCCGATCCACGCGCCGTCCTCGCGCTGCATGACGGGTTCCAGGGCGGTGACGAGGCCGCCGGGGCTGCGCCGCCAGGACGGCGTCCCGTCCGGGCCCTCCACCCTGTCGACGGGGAGCCGGTTGGCCACCACCACCAGGTCGTAGTCGCCGGCCATCAGGTGATCCTCCTCGGGAGCGGTCTGCCGCCGACCCTATCGGGGTGGGGCCGCGGCGCAGCCCGGAGCGCGCGCGGATCAGACCTGCGGAGGACGGGGGGCGGGAGGTCGCTGTCGTACCGTGGTGGGCGTGCACACCCCGGCGCCCCCGCCCACGGCCGAGCCGGCCACGAGCCCGGTGCCCGTCTCGCCGGGCCCGGCCACCCCGTCCCCGCGCGCTGGCCGGGGACCCGCCGCCGGGCCCGTCCCCGGCACCGCGCTGGGCCCGCACCGCCTGCTGCACGTCATCGGCGAGGGCGGCATGGGGATCGTCTACCTCGCCCTGGACGCCGCGCAGCGGGCGGTGGCGCTGAAGGTCCTCAAGCCGCACATCGCGGGCGACCCGCACGCCCGGCAGCGGCTGGACCGGGAGGTGTCCACCCTGGAGCGGGTGCGCTCGCCGTGGGTGGCGGAGGTGCTGGGCGCCGACGTGAGCGGTCAGTGGCCGTACATCGTGACGCGCTACGTGCCGGGTCGGCCGCTGGACGCGGTCGTCGCCGCCGACGGCCCCCTCACCGGCGACCGGCTGCGGGAGCTGGGCCACGGCCTCGCCGAGGCGCTGGCGGCCATCCACGCCGCGGGCGTGGTGCACCGCGACCTCAAGCCGGGCAACGTCCTGCTGCTGGACGGGCAGCCGGTCGTCATCGACTTCGGCATCGCCCACGTCGCCGACGACGTGCGGCTGACCACCACCGGCCTCGTGATGGGCACCCCGGGCTACCTCTCCCCGGAGGTGGTGGGCGGTGGGGCGGTCTCGGCCGCGACGGACTGGTGGGGCTGGGCGGCGACGGTGGCGTTCGGCGCGACGGGCCGCCCGCCGTTCGGCCGCGGGCCCATGGAGGTCGTCCTGGACCGGGTGCGCCGCGGCGAGGCGGACCTGGCGGGCCTGCCGCCGGAGCTGGGCCGGTTGCTGTCGGCGGCGCTGGCCGTCAACCCCTCCCACCGCCCGGCGCCGCAGGAGCTGCTGGCGGCGCTGGAGCGCGCCTGCCGGGAAGCGGGCGACGGCGCCCCGGTCGTGACGGGCCCCCACCCGGTGCTGGACCTGCGCACCCCGCCCGCCGCGCGCGCGGACGCCGCCCCGGTGGACGCCACCCCGGCGCACGGCACCCCGGGGTGGGGGGCCGCGGGGCACGGGGCGCCGGGCGCCGAGGCCACC
>NZ_BAABIL010000631.1:0-1611 GCF_039542765.1 Kineococcus glutinatus | reverse complement strand
GCACGCCCGGCACCTGCACGGCGGTGGCGGCGGTGACGGTGCCGGAGGCGTCGGTGGCGCGGCGGAGGGGCCGTGCGCGCGGCCCGCGCCCACGATCAGCCGCTCGCCCCGGCCGGGGACGCGTCCTCGCCGGGCGCGTCCTCGCCGGGCGCGTCCTCGCCGGGCGCGTCCTCGCCGGGCGCGTCCTCGCCGGCCGGGGGCCCGGCGTCCCGCAGCGCCGCCGCCAGCGCGTCCAGCAGCACCAGGGCCCCGGCCTTGTCCAGCGGCTCGTTGCCGTTGCCGCACTTGGGTGACTGCACGCAGGAGGGGCACCCGTCGCGGCACCCGCAGGCCGCCACGGCGTCGCGGGTGGCGGTGATCCACTCCACCGCCCGCGCCGCGCCCCGGTCGCTGAAGCCGGCCCCACCGGGAACGGCGTCGTGCACGAACACCGTGGGCAGGTGCGTGTCCGGGTGCGCGGCGGTGGACAGGCCGCCGAGGTCCCAGCGGTCGCACGTCGCCAGCAGCGGCAGCATGCCGATCATCGCGTGCTCGGCGGCGTGCAGCGCGCCCGGCACCCGCAGCCGGGCGGCCGCCCGCGCGCGCTCGGCGGCGCGGGCGTCCCCGGTGTCGGGGCCCGCGGTGTCGGGGCCCGCGGTGCCGGGGCCCGCGGCGAGCAGGTCGACGACGGCCTCCGGCTCGACCGTCCACCACACCGCGCGCGTCCGCAGCCGCCGCGCCGGCAGGTCGAGGGGCTCCTCGCCGATCGGCTGGCCCGTGCGCAGCCGCCGGCGCAGGAAGGCCACCACCTGCGAGGTGACCTCCACGACGCCGCCGGCGAGGGTGAAGGGCGCCGCGGCGGTGGTGGCGTCCACGGCGAGCACCGCCACGTCGCTCACCTCCCGCGGGTGGGTCGTGTAGTCGGGTTCCGCCCGGTGGACGACGGCGACGGACTCCTCCAGGTCGAGGGAGTCCACGAGGTGGGCCACGCCCTGGTGGACGTAGACGGCACCGGGGAAGGCGGTGGTGTGGGAGGCGGCGGCGTCCACCGTGCCCAGCACCCGGCCGGTGCCGTCCTCCACGAGCCGCACCGGTTCGGCGCCCGAGCCCCGCAGGTCGGTGAGGTCCACGGCGCGCTCCCGCCGCGTCCAGTACCAGCCCGTGGGGCGCCGGCGCAGCATCCCCCGCTGCACGAGGAGGTCGAGCACGTCGGCGGTCCCGGGGCCGAACAGCTCCAGGTCCGCGGGGTTGAGCGGCAGTTCGGCGGCGGCGGCGCACAGGTGCGGGGCCAGCACGTAGGGGTTGGTCGGGTCGAACACCGCCGCCTCCACGGCCGGGCCCAGCAGCGCCTCGGGGTGGTTGACGAGGTAGGTGTCCAGCGGGTCGTCGCGGGCGATGAGCACCCCCAGGGCCGAGCCGCCGCGCCGCCCGGCCCGCCCGACCTGCTGCCACCACGAGGCCCGCGTCCCCGGCCAGCCCGCGACGAGGACGGCGTCCAGTCCCGAGACGTCGACGCCGAGCTCCAGGGCGCTGGTGGTGCTCAGGCCCAGCAGGCGCCCGGCGCGCAGGTCGGCCTCCAGGGCGCGGCGCTCCTCGGGCAGGTAGCCGCCGCGGTAGGCGGCCACCCGCCGC
>NZ_BAABIL010000630.1:0-5410 GCF_039542765.1 Kineococcus glutinatus | reverse complement strand
GGATGTGGCCGGTGTCGTAGAGCAGCACGTCCTCGTCGCTCTCCACGACGACGAGGCCGGCCTGCCCGAGGCGCTCGGCCAGCCACGCGGTGGTGACGAGCCGCTCGGGGTGGGCGTACTCGGCGAGCTTGGCATCGGGGTCGTGCGGCAGGGCCACGGCTGTCCTCCCGGGTCGTCGTGAACGGGTCGTGCGCGGGGGCGCCCGCGCTCCCGACCAGCGGCAACGCCGGTGGTGGCGGTGGCGTTCCCGTGCGGGCGAGTGTCCCACAGCGCGGACGCACGTCCCACGATCCGGACGACCGTCCCGGATGCCGGACCGGGCGGACGCCGGCCCGGACCTGTCGGCCGGTGCCGCGGGCGCGCTCACTACGCTCGTGCGGGTGACCGCCGCCGACCCCGCCGTGGCCCGGCTCGCCGACCGCGACCCGCGGGTGCCCCCGGAGCAGCTCGTCGCCGAGCTGGTGCCGCCGCCCCGCTTCAGCGCCGTGCGCTTCGACGGCTACGTCCCCGACCCGGCCCAGCCCACCCAGGCGCAGGCCGTGGAGGGCCTCAGCGCCTTCGGGCGCGGCGTCCTGGCGGCCCGCGGCGGGGCCGGGGGCGGGGGGCTGCTCGGCAGGCTGCTGGGCCGCCGCGGCGAGGTGCAGTCCCCGGGGCGCTACCTCGACGGCGGCTTCGGCGTCGGCAAGACGCACCTGCTGTCCTCGCTGTTCCACCAGGTCGCCACCGAGGGCGGGCGCCCGGCGGCGTACGGCACGTTCGTGGAGTACACCAACCTCGTCGGCGCCCTCGGCTTCCGCCCCGCGGTGCAGGCCCTGGCGGGCAACGCGCTGGTGTGCATCGACGAGTTCGAGCTGGACGACCCCGGCGACACGGTCCTGATGTCGCGGCTGATGCGCGAGCTGGTGGACGCCGGGGTGCGGCTGGCCGCGACGTCCAACACCCTGCCCGACGCCCTGGGCGAGGGCCGCTTCGCCGCGCAGGACTTCCAGCGCGAGATCCAGGCGCTGGCCTCGCAGTTCGACGTGCTGCGCGTCGACGGGGAGGACTACCGCCACCGCGGTCTGCCCGCCGCGCCGGCGCCGCTGGACGACCGCGCCGTCACCGCGGCGGCCGCGGCCGGGCCGGGAGCCACCCTCGACGACTTCGGGGAGCTGCTGGCCCACCTGGCGCGGGTCCACCCGAGCCGCTACGGCGCGATGGTCACCGACGTGGCCGCCGTCTGCCTGCGGGGGGTCTCCACGGTGGCCGACGACGTGGTGGGGCTGCGCCTGGTGGTGCTCGCCGACCGCCTCTACGACCGCGACATCCCCGTCGTGGCCTCCGGGGTCCCCTTCGACCGGGTGTTCACCGAGCGGCTGCTCACCGGCGGCTACCGCAAGAAGTACCTGCGCGCGGTGTCGCGGTTGTCGGCGCTGGCCCGCGACGGCGCCGCCCGGGCGGGCTGAGCACCCACGCGGGCGGTGCGGGCGGTGCGTCGGGGGCGGGCGGTGCCGTCAGGTGCGGGCCGCCCCCGGGGTGCGCCGGCGCCACCACAGCAGCGCCGCGCCCCACAGCAGGACGGAGACCACCACGAGGGCGATGCCCACCCACGAGGTGTCGAGGCCGCTGATCCACGTGGTGGGGCCGTCGGCCAGGCCCAGCTCCTCGTGGGCGACGCCGACGAGCTGGACGGTGCCGATGCCGAGGGCCACGGCCACGGACAACCCGGTGACGGCGGCGTTGTAGGTGAGCTTGCGCAGCGGCTCGGCGAAGGCCCAGTCGTAGGCGACGTTCATGAACGCCCCGTCGAGGGTGTCGAACAGGCTCATGCCGGCGGCGAACAGCACCGGCAGCACGAGGACGGCGTACCAGGGCAGCGTCACCGCCGCGGTGCCGGCCAGGACGAGCAGGGCCACCTCGGTGGCGGTGTCGAACCCGAGGCCCATCAGCAGGCCGACGGGGTAGACCTGGCGGGGCGAGCGGATGCTGCGGGTGGCGCGGCGCAGCAGCCTCGCCAGCGCGCCGGGCACCTCCAGGGAGGCCGCGGCCTCCTCGGTGCCGATCCGGCCGCTGACCACGCCGCGGCGCAGCCGCAGCACGGCGACGAGGGCGGCGAGGTTGACCAGCCCGATGACCCAGAGGAACACCCCCGCCGCGGTCGTGCCGACGACGCCGAGGGCGTGGTTGGCGCTCGTGCCGTCGGTGACGAGGGTGGAGGCGAACCTCGCCCCGGCCGCGACGACGACGGCCATGGCGAAGACGACGCTGGAGTGGCCCAGGGAGAACCAGAACCCCACCGACAGCGGTCGCTGGCCGTCCGCGGTGAGCTTGCGGGTGGTGCCGTCGATGATCGCGATGTGGTCTGCGTCGAAGGCGTGGCGCACCCCGAAGGCGTAGGCGGTCAGCGCCAGGCCGAAGCCGAACACCTGCCCGCCGACGGTGTGGTGCTGCGGGGCCAGCAGGGCCACCCCGCCCCAGCCGACGACGTGCAGGCCGCCGACGACGGCGAGCAGGCGGGCCAGGACCCGGGTGTCCCGGCGGCTCCAGCGGGCGCCGGCGCCGAGCGCAGGGGCGGTGGCGCCGCCGCGGGCGACGCCCGTGGCGGCGGGGTCGGATGGGGTCACAGCGGCCTCCGTGCGCGTCCACCGGCCCGGCCGGGCCGCCTTCCTGCGAGGAGTTCGCAGGAAGGCGGCGACTCTAGCGCGCGCAGGACCTCCCGATCAGTCCCACTCGGTGGGCAGCGACCGGTCGCGGTGGTGGGCCAGCAGGACCTCCAGCTCGCTGGGCAGCACCCGCCCCAGCGACAGCGGCGGCAGCTCGTCGATGCCGAACCAACCCACGTCGAGGGTCTCCAGCGTCTGCGGGGCCCGCGGCTCCCCGGTGCGCTCGCAGAGGAAGAACAGCTTGTGCACCGCCACCGGCAGCGGCGGGGTGTGCCCGCGGGCGTCGCGGTCCCACACCGCGACGAGCTTCACCGCCCGCACCGGGTGGCCGGTCTCCTCCAGCACCTCCCGCTCGGCCGCCTGCCCGGGCCGGTCGCCCGGGTCGGCCCAGCCGCCCGGCAGCGACCAGCGCCCGTCGCTGCGCTCGCGCATCAGCAGGAACCGCTCCCGCTCGTCGAGCACGGCCGCGCGCACGTCCACCTTGGGGGTGGCGTAGCCGGAGTCCCGGCCCAGCTCCACCAGCAGCTCGTCGCGGTCGGCGCCGGACTGCGCGGCGAGGACCTCCGCGGCGAGCTGGCGCATGAGGGTGTAGCGGGAGGTGTCGTAGTCCTTGGCCGGGTCGTCGGCGGTGAAGGCGAGCCCGGACTGCGCCAGGCCCGCCAGCAGCACCGCCGCGCGCCGGATGCGCTCGCCCGGCGGCAGGTCCGCCGCGGCGAGCGCGTCCACCTGGTCCGGTTCCGGTGCGCCGCTCACGCCAGCTCGACGATCGCGGCGCCCGTCCCGCCCAGGCGCACGCCCTGCGCCGTGAGCTCCGCGCCGCCCGGGCCCGCGTCCGTGCCGGCGAGCACCACCCGCGCGGCCGGCGCGTCCAGCAGCACCTCCCGCTCCGGGCCGAGGTTCACCACGACGCGGAAGCGCCCGCGGCGCACCACGAGCCAGCCCTCGTCGCCCTCGCCGGAACCGGCGCCGGTGTCGACGGCGACCGCCGACAGGTCGCCGTCGCGCAGGTCCGGCTCGGTGCGGCGCAGCGCGATGAGCGCGCGGTACCAGCTCAGCGCGGCCGCGTGCGGACCCCGCTCCAGCTCCTCCCAGCGCAGCACCGAGCGCTCCCTGGTCGCCGGGTCCTGCGGGTCCGGCACGTCCTCGGCGTTCCAGCCGTGCTGGCCGAACTCCCCGCGACGCCCCTCGCTCACCGCCTTCCCCAGCTCCGGGTCGGGGAAGTCGGTGAAGAACTGCCAGGGCGTCGAGGCGTTCCACTCCTCGCCCATGAACACCATCGGCGTGAACGGGCCCGTCAGGTACAGCGCCGCCCCGGCGGCGAGCCGCCCGGGGGACAGCAGGGCGCCGATGCGGTCGCCCACCGCGCGGTTGCCGACCTGGTCGTGCGTCTGCAGGTACCCGAGGAACCGGTGGCCGCTGACGCTCCCGCGGTCCACCCGCTCGCCCCACTCCTCACCGCGGAACGTGGAGAACCGCCCCGCGTGCCAGAACGCCTCCGTCAGCGTGGTGGCCAGCACCTCCAGCGACCCGAAGTCGCCGTAGTAGCCCTGCCGCTCCCCGGTGAGGGTGGCGTGCAGCGCGTGGTGGACGTCGTCGTCCCACTGCGCCGTCATCCCCAGCCCGCCCGCACCGGTGGCCGTCACCATCACGGGGTCGTTGAGGTCGCTCTCGGCCACCAGCGACAGCGGCCGGCCCAGCTGTGCCGCCAGCGCCGCGGTCTCGTCGGCGAGCTGCGCGAGCACGTGGACCTCGGAGTCGTCGACGAGGGCGTGCACGGCGTCCAGCCGCAGCGCGTCGACGTGGAACTCGCGGAACCAGCGCAGCGCGTTGTCCACGATCCAGCGGCGCACCTCCTGCGAGCCGTCGTCGTCGAGGTTGACCGCCTGCCCCCACGGGGTGTCGTGCTTGTCGGTGAAGTAGGGCCCGAACCGCGACAGGTAGTTCCCGCTGGGCCCCATGTGGTTGTAGACGCAGTCCAGCGCCACGGCCAGGCCTCGGGCGTGGCAGGCGTCGACGAAGCGCGCGAAGGCGTGCGGCCCGCCGTAGGGCTGGTGCACCGCGTAGGGGGCGACCCCGTCGTAGCCCCAGCCCCAGCGCCCGTCGAAGGCCGAGACGGGCAGGACCTCCACGACGTCCACCCCGAGGTCGACGAGGTGCCCCAGGCGGCCGATCGCGGCGTCGAAGGTGCCTTCGGGCGTGAAGGTGCCCACGTGCATCTCGTAGAACACCGCCCCGCGCGCGTCGCGGCCGGACCAGCCGGCGTCCGTCCACGCGAACGCCGACGTGTCGAGCACCGCGCTGGCCGCGTGCACGCCGTCCGGCTGCCACGGCGTGCGCGGATCGGGGGTCGGGTCGCCGCCGTCGACGGAGAACGCGTAGCGCGCACCCTCCACCTGCGCCGCGGCCGCGTCCGGCGGCGGGCTCCACCACCCCGGGCGGGGATCGTCGGTGCGCTGCAGCGGGATCGTCCGCACGTCGTCTCCGGTCCCCAGCACCAGGTCCACGCGCCCGGCGCCGGGCGCCCACACTCCGAAAGCCATGCCCGTCACCCTGTCGGAGACGGCTGGCGCCCGCGAGCCGGACCGGTCCCCGCCGGGTCCGCACCCCCGGCCCCGGCCGGCAGCAGCGCCAGCGCGGGGCCCGGTCGCGGTGGGCGGGTCGCGTACCGCAGCCGGGAACCGGAGTAGCGCACCCCGCCGCGCGCCCGCGCCCCCAGGGCCAGCCACACGCAGACGGCGCGCTCGGCCAGCCACAGCGGTGCCCAGCAC
>NZ_BAABIL010000629.1:0-1794 GCF_039542765.1 Kineococcus glutinatus | reverse complement strand
GGTGGCCGGCACGGCGGTGGTGCGCCGCGTGCCGCGCGCACCCGACGTGGACCCGCAGCTCGTGCGGGCGTGGGCGCGCGCGCAGGGCCACCCGGTCAGCGACCGCGGGCGCGTCCCGCTGCAGCTGGTGCGGGAGTACCGCTCGGCCCACGGCCTCGGCTGACCCCCCCACCGGGGGCCCCGGGGTCCGGGCGTCAGCGCCCGGAGCCGGCGGACGTCACGAGGCCGGGGCGGGGCGCGGTCGTGCCCGCACCGGTGAGGCCGGTGGCGCGCAGGTCCACGAACGTCCGCCGCGGCCACAGCGCGGGCGGGGCGCCCGCCGCCGTGTACTGCGCCAGACCCGAGCGCAGCACCGCCGGCCACGTCATCGCCGGCGCCGTGGCGAGGTTGTGCGCCCGCACCGCGGCGAGCACGTCCGGGCGGGCGGCCAGCGAGGCGACGACCGCGGCCATGTCCTCGTCGTCGTCGGCGAGGAACCCCTCCACGCCGGGCGTGACGAACTCCGCCACGCCGCTGCAGGCGAACGCGACGACGCTGAGCCCCGCGCAGCGGGCCTCCAGCGCGGCCAGGCCGAAGGACTCCAGCCGGGCCGGGGCCAGGTACACGTCGCCGCCGGCCAGGACGCGGCGCACCTCCTCCCGGCTGCACCGGCCGGGCAGCTCCACCCAGCCGGCCATGCCGAGGGCGCGCACCCGCCGCCGCGCCGCCGCCCACATCGGGCCGTCGCCGAGGAGCACCGCGCGCAGCCGCACGTCGGCCGGCACGGCCCGGCGCACCGCCGCGAGCAGCCGCAGCAGGGCCTGGGGGCGCTTGCGGCGGGCGAAGCGCAGCGCGCTGACGAGGGTGACGGTCCGCGGCTCCCCCGGGGTGGGCGGGGCGGGGCGCGCGGGTCCCTGCGGGCGCCACGCGGCGGGGTCGATGCCGTTGTGCAGGACGCTCACCGGCTGGCCGATGGCCTCCTGCAGCGGCCGGGCGGCGACGCGGCTGACGGCGGTCCAGCGGATCTCCCCCAGGGCGCGCTGCCCGATCACGGCGCGCATCGCGGCCATCGGGAGGCCGTCGCCGACCAGGGAGTGCAGGGTGGCCACGACGGGCATCCCCAGGGCGCGCGCCTCCCGCGCCGCGGTCCACGCCAGCGGCGAGACGACGGAGGAGTGCACGTGGACGACGTCCGCGCCGGAGTCCCGCAGGGCCTGGCGCAGCGGGTCGGTGCGCGCGCCCGGTCCCGGCAGGCGCAGCCCGGGCAGGCGCACCACCCCGGCCTCCTCCTGCACCCGTTCCCCGCCGGGGGGCGTGGCGGTGAGGATGCGCACGTCCAGCCCGGCGGCGCGCTGCACCGCGCTGAGGTCGTGGACGTGGGTCTCGATCCCACCCAGCCGGGGCAGGTAGCAGTCGCTGACGTGCAGCACCCTCATCGCAGCGCCCACCGGGCCCGGCGGCCGATGAGCCAGCCGGTGAGGGCGAGGCCACCGACGGGGATCTCCAGCAGCACGACGAACGCGCGGTACAGCAGCACCCCCGCCACCGCCGAGGTGGCGGGCACGCCCGCGGCCAGCAGCACGGCGGCGCTGCCCGCCTCGGCGAAACCCGTGCCGCTGGGCGTCAGGGGCACCATGGTGGCGAGCCGGTCGACGGCGAAGGCGGTGAGCACCACGCCGAGGGCGACGTGGACGCCGCCGGCCTGCAGGCACGCTGCGAGCAGCACCGCCTGCAGGAGGAGGTAGCCGAGCACCCCGGCGCTGAAGTGCGGCCAGCGGCGGCGCAGCGCGCTCAGCGCCTGGCGCCGCACCCCGG
>NZ_BAABIL010000628.1:0-3977 GCF_039542765.1 Kineococcus glutinatus | reverse complement strand
CCCCGCGACGGCGCTGGCCTGCTCCTTCGCGGTCCCCGCGACGGCGCTGGCCTGCTCCTTGGCCGCACCGGCGGTCTGCTGCGCCGCGCCCTGCTCGCCGCCCTGCGGGGTGTTCGGCGCCGACACCGCGCTGTAGGCGCTGGCGGTCTCGGTGGCGTAGGTGCCACCGGTCGTCGCGGCGTACGTCGCCTCGGTGCCGTACGCCGGCGCGGTGCTGCCGGTGCCGTACGTCGCCTCGGTCGTGTACGTCGGCTCCGCACCCGTCGTGCCGTAGGTCGCCTCGGTGCTGCCGGTGCCGTACGTCGGCTCGGTGGTGCCGTACGTCGGCTCCGTGCTGTACGTGGTCTCCGGGGCGTACGTCGGCTCGGTGGTGCCGTACGTCTGCTCCGTGCTGTACGTCGCGCCCGTGCCGTACGTCTGCTCGGTGGTGTAGGTCGGCTCCGCGCCGGTGGTGCCGTACGTGGCCTCGGTGCTGCCGTGGGCCGGGCTCGTCGCCGCGGCGCCGTAGCCCGTGGTCCCCGCACCGTAGGTCGGCTGGGCGCTGCCGTACTCGCTCGTCGGCGCCTGCTCCTCCTGGCGCTCGCCGGTCTCGGGGCGCTGGCCCTCGTGGCCCTGGCCGTACGCGCCGGATCCGTGGTCCCCGGTGGAACTGGTCGACATGCTGTTCTCCTCGTCCTCCGTCGTTGCGTGCCCGTGCGTTCCTCGTCCTCGGCCGGTGGGGCGGCCACCACGATCAAGCGTCCCCTCGCGGGGTGGGATCGTCCACCTGAGCGCGGCGGCCGGCCTCAGGTGCCGGGCGGTGCGCCGCGGACCGTGCCGTCCTGCGTGCCGGGGAACTCCTCCACCGTCAGCTCGACCTCCTCGTGGGAGAGGAGGGCGGAGACGCTCTGCCGGCCCTCGACCCGCTGCACGCGCACCCGCACGCGCTCGACGGGCTGTACCTGCAACGAGACGGCGGGGACCTCCTCGTGCAGCACGAGCACCAGGTCCTCCGCCGGAGCGGCGCCCGCGGCGGCCCCGGGGCCGTCCACGGGTTCGTGGCGGACCACCAGCTGCTCCACCCGCACCGGGACCTGCAGGGTGCGGATCTCCGTGGTGATGCGCTTGGAGATCCGCACCCGCTCGCGGGGGACGCGGACGACGTCGTGCTGCAAGCGCTCGGCGGACAGCACCAGCTCGTGCTCGGTGCCTGCCGGGTTCTGCGGCGTGCTCACGTCGTCCTCCTCGTGGTGCAGGTGCCGCCGGCCGGGCGGGGCGGGTGGTGGGTCAGCGGCGGTCGCGGTCGGTCGCGGTGGTGGTGGTCGCGTCGGTGTCGACGTCGATGACCTCCTTGCGGACCTCGTCGGTCACCGTCTGCTGCTCGGTGAACTCCTGGGTGCCGAGGCGCACGCGCTCGACCGGCACGGTCTCCTTGCGGGTGACGGCCTCCTCCTCGTGGAGGATCACCTCGTGCTCCTCCTCGGTGAGGTCACCACCGGAGAGCGCCGCACCGCGGTTGGCCTCGGTGATGGGCTCGCGCTCGACGACGACCTCCTCGCGGGTGACGGGCACCGTCTCGGAGACCTGCTCGGTGACGATGTGCTTGCGCAGGCGGGCGCGGCCGGCCTCGCGGCGCACCGTGCCGGCGTGCACGACCTCCTCCGAGCGGGTCATCGCGTCGTCGGTGTTCGGGCCGGAGGTGTCGTGGCCGGCGCCGCGCACGGTGGTCTCGTCGCGGTCACCGCTCACCGCGTCGCGGATGCGGCCGGCGACGCCCTCCCCGTGGCTGGTGCCGGAGGTGGTGGTCGTCGTCTCGTAGGTCCCGGTGGTGGCGGAGGTGCCGGTGCCGAGGCCGTAGTACTCGTACAGCCGCTCCTCCTCCTGCGGGGTGAGCTCGGCGTCGGTCTCGGTGCGCGGGGCGTCCTTGATCTGGGACTTGCTGTAGGGCACCCGGATCTCGGTGCCGGAGATCTGGGCGCGGTCCAGCGGCACGAAGCTCTCGGAGCTGCCGAACAGGCCGGTCTTGACGGTCACCCAGCTGGGCTGGCCGGTCGCGTCGTCGAGGTACACCGTGCCGACGCGCCCGATCTTGTCACCGTCCGACTCGTAGACCGTGGCCTCGTAGAGGGCGGCGACGTCGGTGCGGGAGGTGTTCTCGGTCATCGTTGCTCCTGCTCCTCGGATCTGCGTGCTTCTCGGTCTGCGTGCTCCCCGGGCCTGCGTGCTGCCCGGACGTGCTGGTGGTGGTGCGCCGCGGAGGACGCCCGACGCCCCCGGCCTGCACCACGGCGTGCGCTGCTGCTCGCCAGCAGCCGCTCCCACCCCGCTCCGCGGGGCGGCGACGCCATGTCTACTCCGTAGACATCGAGGCGGCCATCCGGAACCGCCGTCGTGGTGGTGGTGCCCACCACCGCGCGATCCATGCACGGATCGCCCGACTTTCACCCATCGGCGATCTTCCGTCACGCTCCGCATCCGCTTCGCTGCGCTGCGCGCGATGTGCCCCCGCCGACGTGTCCCCCCGGCGGGACGGGGTAGGGAAGGCGTGGGCGCAGCCGCGCGACGGGGCTGCGGCGGACGGCTGCGGCGGACGGCTGCAGGACACGGCCGCGGCTGACACGTGACCCACGACGCGGAGCGGAGGACGGCATGGCGGACGGGCTGACGGGTGCGGGGCGTCCCGGTACCGCGGCCTCCCCCCGGCAGCTGACCCGCGGCCGGGTCGTGCAGGCCGCCGTCGAGTTCGTCGACAAGCACGGCATGCGCGAGCTGACCATGCGGCGCCTGGGCGCCTACCTCGGCGTCGACCCCATGGCGATCTACCGGCACGTCCCCGGCCGCGACGCCCTGCTCGACGCGGTGGTGGGCGTCGTCGTCGACGACGTGCTGGAGGTCATGCGCCGGGAGGAGGCCGAACCCGGCACCTGGGACGCCTACCTGGAGCGCCTCGCCCACGCCGTGCGCGGCGCGGCCCTGGCCCACCCGCAGGTGTTCCCCCTCGTGGCGACCCGCCCGCCCGCCGCGCCCTGGCTGCGCCCCCCGCTGCGCAGCGTCCGGTGGGTCGAGCTGTTCCTGCGCACCCTGCGCGGTGCGGGGTTCTCCGGCCGCCAGGCCGTCGCCGCCTACCGGGCGTTCACCAGTTTCCTCCTCGGGCACCTGCTGCTGGAGGTCTCCGCCATCGGCGTGGACACCTCGCCGGTCGACGAGCCCGCCCCCACCGATCCCGGCGTCGGGGACCTGGCCGGGTTCCCCACCGTGGCCGGGTTGCAGGCCGAGCTCACCGAGGACCACTCCGCGGCCGAGTTCCAGCGGGCGCTGGACGACCTCGTCGCCCACGTGGCGGCCATGCGCACCGGCGCCTGAACCGGCGCGGCGGCGCGTAGCCTCAGCGGCGTGCCGGGGCCAGTGCAGTCCGTCGAGCGCGCCGCCGCGCTGCTGAAGCTGCTGGCCCGCTCCCCCGCCGGCGTGGGCGTCGCCGAGGCCGCGCACTCCCTCGGGCTGGCCAAGACCACCGCCCACGGCCTGCTGCGCACCCTCGTCGGCGTCGGTCTCGTCGAGCAGGGCGAGGGCGCCCGCTACCGCACCAGCCCGGCGCTGGCCGACCTCGCCTCCACCGGCCTCGACGCCAACGAGCTGCGTTCCCGCGCCGTGAACTGGGCCGACTCCCTGGCCGCGCGCACCGGCGAGGCGGTGCGGCTGGCCACCCTCACCACCGAGGGCGCGGCCCTCGTCGTGCACCACGTCTTCCGCCCCGACGACACCCAGCAGGAGCTGGAGGTGGGCGACCTGCTGCCCGCGCACGCCTGCGCCCTCGGCAAGGTGCTGCTCGCCTTCTCCGGCAGCCGCCGCGCCCCGCTGGTGCGCCACACCCAGCACACCCTGACCGGGCCGGGGGCCCTGCGCCGCGAGCTGGCCGCCGTGCGGGAGCAGGGCTGGGCGCTCAACGGCGACTGGTACGAGAACCACTACGTCGGCGACAGCGAGGTCGAGCGCGAGCG
>NZ_BAABIL010000627.1:0-3142 GCF_039542765.1 Kineococcus glutinatus | reverse complement strand
CTCGTCGCCGTGCTGCCCGAGCGCGTCGGCACCGGCACCGCGGCCGTCTACGCCCAGGTGGCGGGGGCGGCCCTCGACCGCGCCGAGGAATCCGGCAGGCTGGCACCCGCGGCCGCGGCGGCCGTGCGGGAGGCGCTGCGGCCTCCGCTGTCGTGAGGGCGCCCCGGGGCGCCGACGGGAGGAACAACGGGTGAGCGACCTCGTCGTGGCGCGCACGCGGGCCGAGCTGGTGGCCGCGCGGCGTGCGCTGGAAGGACCGGTCGCGGTCGTCATGACGATGGGTGCGCTGCACCGCGGGCACGCGGCCCTGGTGCGCGAGGCGCGGCGGCGGGCCACCAGCGTGCTGGTGACGATCTTCCTCAACCCGCTGCAGTTCGGCCGCGGGGAGGACCTGGCCCGCTACCCGCGCACCCTCGACGCCGACCTCGAGCTGTGCCGGGCCGAGGGCGTCGACGCCGTCTTCGCCCCCGGTCCCGACGTCGTCTACCCCGAGGGCGACCCGGGCATCCGGGTCAGCGCCGGGCAGCTGGGCACCGTGCTGGAGGGCGCCAGCCGGCCGGGGCACTTCGACGGGGTGCTCACGGTCGTCTGCAAGCTCATGCACCTCACGCGCGCCGACCAGGCGTACTTCGGGCAGAAGGACGCCCAGCAGCTGCTCCTGGTGCGGCGCATGGTGCGCGACCTCGACGTGCCCGTGGAGGTCGTGGGGGTGCCCACCGTGCGGGAGGACGACGGCCTCGCGCTGTCCAGCCGCAACACCTACCTCACCCCGTTCGACCGCGAGGTGGCGCTCTCGCTGAGCCGCAGCCTGCGCGCGGGCGCCGAGGTCGCCGCGGAGGGCCCCAGCGCCGTGCGCCGCGCCGCCCGCGACGTGCTGCTCGCCGAGCCGGCCGCCCGGGTGGACTACCTCGCGCTCGTGCACCCCGTGACGCTGCAGGACGTGCCGGAGCACCACCGCGGGGAGGCGCTGCTCGCGGTGGCGGCGAAGGTGGGCTCCACCCGGCTCATCGACAACGTCCCGCTCACCATCGGCAGCGGGACCTGAGCCCGCCGCCCGTTCCACGGGTCCGGGGCGGCGCCGCCGCGCGGATAGCCTTGCCGGGTGAGCCAGGACACCTCCGTCGACCCCACGACCACCCCCGGCGAGGACGCCGACGACACCCTGCCCGAGCAGGTGCGCGTCCGGCGGGAGAAGCGGGACCGGCTGCTCGCCGAGGGTCGCGACCCCTACCCGGTCGCCGTGCCCCGCACCCACTCCCTGGCGCAGGTGCGGGAGCGGTGGGCGCAGCTGCAGGCGGGGGAGGAGACCGACGACGTCGTGGGCGTCGCCGGCCGCGTCGTCTTCGCCCGCGGCACCGGCAAGCTGGCCTTCGCCACGCTGCAGGAGGGCGACGGCACGCGGTTGCAGGCGATGGTCTCCCTCGACGGGGTCGGCGCGCAGGCCCTGGAGCGGTGGAAGTCCGACGTCGACCTCGGCGACGTGGTGTTCGTGCGGGGCCGGGTGATCTCCTCCAAGCGCGGTGAGCTGTCGGTCCTGGCCGAGGAGTGGCAGATGGCCGCCAAGGCGCTGCGCCCGCTGCCGGTGCTGCACAAGGAGCTGTCGGAGGAGAGCCGCGTCCGGCAGCGCTACGTCGACCTCGTCGTCCGGGAGGAGGCCCGCCGCACCGTGCGGGCCCGCGCGGACGTGGTGCGCGCGGTGCGCCAGAGCCTGCACGGGCGCGATTTCGTCGAGGTCGAGACCCCGATGCTGCAGACCCAGCCCGGCGGCGCCGCGGCGCGGCCTTTCGTGACGCGCTCCAACGCCTTCGACATCGACCTGTACCTGCGCATCGCGCCGGAGCTGTTCCTCAAGCGCTGCGTGGTCGGCGGCATCGAGCGCGTCTTCGAGATCAACCGGAACTTCCGCAACGAGGGGTCGGACTCCACGCACTCGCCGGAGTTCGCGATGCTCGAGGCGTACGAGGCCTATGGCGACTACGACTCCGTCGCGCGGCTCACGAAGGACCTCGTCCAGGAGGCGGCCCAGACCGCTTTCGGCACCCAGGTGGTGACGCTGGCCGACGGTTCCGGCTACGACGTGGGCGGGGAGTGGGCGAGCATCTCCATGTACCCGTCGCTGTCGGCGTCGCTGGGGGAGGAGATCACCCCGGCCACCCCGGTGGGGGAGCTGCGGCGGGTCGCGGCCGGGCTGGGCGTCGCCGTCGACGAGGTCCGCTGGGGGCACGGCAAGCTCGTCGAGGAGCTGTGGGAGCACCGGGTCGCGGGCACCCTGCACGCGCCCACGTTCGTGCGGGACTTCCCGGTGGAGACGTCGCCGCTGACCCGCGCCCACCGCAGCGTCGAGGGCGTGGTGGAGAAGTGGGACCTGTACGTGCGCGGCTTCGAGCTGGCGACGGGCTACTCGGAGCTGGTGGACCCCGTGGTGCAGCGCGAGCGCTTCGAGGCGCAGGCCCGCCTCGGTGCGCTGGGTGACGACGAGGCGATGCGGGTGGACGAGGACTTCCTCGCCGCGCAGGAGCACGGCATGCCCCCGAGCGGTGGGATGGGCATGGGCATCGACCGGCTGCTCATGGCGCTGACCGGGCTGGGGATCCGCGAGACGATCCTCTTCCCGCTCGTGAAGCCCCGCTGAGACGCGCCGGGCCCGCGGCGGCGGTGCGCTGACCTAGGCTGGGCGCGTGGACGTCGTCAAAGCCGTGCTGCCGTCGCTGGGCATCCTCATCCTCTTTCTCGTCGTGGTGCGCGCGATGATCCACGGTGACCGCCGTGAACGCGCGGCGCTGGCGCGCCTGGAGAAAGAGTCGCGTGAATCGGGTGGAGACGCCGGCGGTTCTGCGCGCTGACTCTTTTGACATTTCGCGGGTAAATCGCCATCATCACGGTGAAGCATTTCCCCGCCGATCGGTGCGCGAGCGCACGTGAAAAGGAAGAAGAACCTGATGGCGCAGAAGGTCCAGGTCCTCCTCGTGGACGACGTCGACGGCGGTGAGGCGGCGGAGACGGTGTCCTTCGCCCTGGACGGCGTGAGCTACGAGATCGACCTCTCCGACGAGCACGCCGGTGCGCTGCGGGACGCCTTCGCCCCCTGGATCGGGCACGCCCGCCGCGTGGGCGGTCGCACCGGCGCGCGGCGCGCGGCGGC
>NZ_BAABIL010000626.1:0-5431 GCF_039542765.1 Kineococcus glutinatus | reverse complement strand
TCCACGTCGAACGGCGCGGTGGGGTGCTCGGCGGCGATGCGCGCGTGGAACACCACCTGCAGCAGCAGGTCCCCGAGCTCCTCGCGCAGGTGCTCGCGGTCGCCGCCCTCCACGGCCTCCACCACCTCGTAGGTCTCCTCCACGAGGTAGCGCAGCAGGGAGTCGTGGGTCTGCTCCGCGTCCCAGGGGCAGCCGCCGGGCGAGCGCAGCCGGTCCATCACCGCGACGAGCTCCAGCAGGGGCGCGCCGGGCGGGGCGCTGCGGCGTGGGTGGTCCAGCGGTTCGTCGCTCACGCCGGCACGCTAACCCGCGGCCGGCGCGAGCGGCGGCAGGCCGAGGTTGTCCCGCAGCGTGCTGCCCTCGTACTCGGTGCGGTGGACGCCGCGCTCCTGCAGGATCGGCACGACGCGGTCGGCGAACTCGTCGAGACCGCCGGGGACCAGGTGCGGCACCAGGATGAACCCGTCGGCGGCGCCGTCCTGCACGAACCGCTCGATGGTCGCGGCGACGGTGGCGGGCGAGCCGATGAACGTCTGCCGGCCGGTGACCTCCACGACGAGCTCGCGGCTGGTGAGCCCCTCGGCCTCGGCCAGCTCCCGCCACCGCCGGGCGGTGGCCAGCGGGTCGCGGAACTGCCGCACGCTGGCGCGGCCCCTGGCGACGGTGTTCTCCCCGGGCACCGGGTCGTCCGCCGGCAGCGGCCCGTCGGGGTCGTGGCCGGACAGGTCGCGGTTCCACACGTGCTCCAGGAAGGCGATGGCCGTCTGCCCGCTCACCTGCTGCATCCGCACCTCGTGGGCGATCTCGGCGGCCTCGGCGTCGGTGTCGCCGAGCGCGAACGTCGCGGCGGGCAGGACGAGCAGGTCCTCGGGGCGGCGGCCGTAGCGGGCCAGGCGGCCCTTGACGTCGGCGGAGAACGCACGGCCCTCGTCGTAGGTGGCGTGGCGGCTGAAGATGGCGTCGGCCTTCGCGGCGGCGAACTCCCGCCCCTCGTCGGAGTCGCCCGCCTGGAAGACCACCGGCCGCCCCTGCGGGGAGCGCCACACCGTGGAGCGCCCCGCGATGTCGAAGTGCGCGTCGCGGTGCGCGAAGGAACCGGCCGCCGGGTCGGTGAGGAACGTGCCCGACCGCGGGTCGGCCACCACCTCGTCGCCGCGCCACGCGTCCAGCACGGCGAACGCGGCGTCGAGGAAGGTGCGGGCCCGCTCGTAGCGCTGCTCGGCGGGCAGGTACCCGCCGCGGCGGAAGTTCTCCCCCGTGAAGGCGTCCCAGGAGGTCACGACGTTCCACGCCGCGCGGCCGCCGGAGAGGTGGTCCAGGGAGGCGAACTGGCGGGCCACCTCGTACGGCTCGTTGAAGGTGGAGCTGATGGTGCCTGCCAGCCCGAGGTGCTCGGTGACGGCGGCCAGCGCCGACAGCACGGTGAGCGTGTTCGGGCGCCCGACGACGTCGAGGTCGTAGATCTTCCCGCCCTGCTCGCGCAGGCGCAGGCCCTCGGCGAGGAAGAGGAAGTCCATCTTCGCCCGCTCGGCGGTGCGGGCGAGGTGGACGAAGGAGGAGAACTCGATCTGGCTGCCGGAGCGGGGGTCGCTCCACACGGTGGTGTTGTTGACGCCGGGGAAGTGCGCGGCGAGGTGGACCTGCTTGCGGCCGGTGGCGGGGCTGCTCATCGGGTGCCCCTCCTCAGGCGGCGTAGCGGTTGGCGGGGCGGGGCAGGCCGAGGCGCTCGCGCAGGGTGCTCTCGGCGTACTCGCGGCGGAACAGCCCGCGGCGCTGCAGCTCGGGCACCAGCAGCCCGGTGACGGCGGTGAGGTCGTGGGGCAGGGCGGCCGGGCGCAGCCGCACCCCGGCGAAGCCCGCCCCGAGCAGCCGCTCCACGGCGTCGGCCAGCTCGGCGGGACCACCGGCGACGACGGCCGCGTCGGAGGTGGGCCCGGCGCCCGCCAGCGCGTCGAGGGACTCCTTGCGGCGCAACGCGTCCGGCGCGTCCTCGCCCAGCACCACGAGCAGGTCGGCGAACACCAGCAGCGGATGGCCGCCGCGCCCGGCCGCGTCCTCGGCGGCCCGCACGTCGGCCAGCACCCGCGCGGGGCCGTCCTCGCCGAGCGGTGTGGTGAACACGACGTCGGCCTGCCGGGCGGCGAGGCGGTACGCCGGTCCCACGTGCGCCAGGGCGGCCACCACGGGTTGCCCCTGCGGCGGGCGCGGGGTGATGGACGGCCCCCTGACGGAGAACCAGCGGCCGGCGAAGTCGACGTGGTGCAGCTTCTCGCGGTCGACGAACCGGCCGGTGGCGGCGTCGCGGACGACGGCGTCGTCCTCCCAGCTGTCCCACAGCCGGCGAACCACCTCGACGTGGTCGGCGGCCTCCTCGAACAGGTCCGCCACCAGCGGCGAGGACGGCGGGTCGGCGACGTCGGCGTCCAGCTCGGGGCGGCGCCCGAACAGCCGCGCCTCCCCGCCCCGGCCCCCCGTGCGCACCTGGTAGCCGGCGCGGCCGCAGGAGACGACGTCGAGGGTGGCGATGCCGGTGGAGACGTGGAACGGCTCGGTGTGCGCGGTGGTGACGACCGGCACGATCCCGATCCGCGACGTCGTGGGCGCCACCCGGGCTGCGACGAGCACGGCGTCGAGGCGGCCGCGGACCCGGTCGGTGCGCTCGTCCGCCCGCAGCGGCGCCTCCGACTGCGGCAGCAGGGAGTCCTCGATCGTCACCAGGTCCAGCAGGCCGCGCTCGGCCTCGGCCAGCAGGTCGGTCCAGTACCCCGGCTGCAGCAGCTCGGCCGGCCGGGCGCCGGGGGCCCGCCAGGCCCCGGGGTGCCAGCCGGCGCCGTCGAGGGCGACGGCGAGGTGGGCGGGGGACGACGTCTGGGACACGGGCGCTCCATCGGTCCCGGCGGTAGCACCTGCCCTCGCGGGTGGTTGCTGCGGCGTCGTCGAGCCGGGTCCCTCGGCCGCTCCGGATGGGGGTGCGACGCTACGAGCTGGGAAGTTGCACCGTCAAGCGAACGGCCGGGTCCTCGGCCCGGCGCCAGCGGCGTGGGGACGCTCCGCAGGCGACACGCCGGTGTCGGCGCACGCAACGTCGCCGCCGCACCCGTCCACCCCCGGGGCGGGGACGTTCCGCTCGCGACGCGCCGGTGTCGGCGTGCCGGACGTCCCCGCCGGGGCGCACCACCGCAGCGCGCCCCGCGGCCGCCTCCTCAGCGCGCCCCGGCCGCCACCGACGCCGGCTGCTCCAGCAGCACCGCCGCGACGAACTCGTGCACCCACGCCAGGATCTGCGCGTCGCGCAGCGGCTGCCCCCCGACGCGCGCCGTCATCGGTGCGGGCACCAGCGCGGCACCCACCTGCGGCTTGAGGATCGTGCCGGGGTAGAGCCGCTTGAGCCGCAGCTCGCGGGACTCCGGCAGGTCGACCGGCGCGAACCGCACCTGCTTGCCCATCAGGCTGACCTCGCGCAGGCCGCCCCTGCGCGCCGCCGTCCGGAACCGCGCCACCTCCAGCAGGTTCAGCACCGGCTGCGGCGGCTCGCCGTAGCGGTCGGTGAGCTCCGCCCGCAGCTCCGCCAGCCCCTCGTCGCCGTCGACGGAGGCCAGCCGCCGGTAGGCCTCCAGCCGCAGCCGCTCGGAGGGGATGTAGTCGTGCGGCAGGTGCGCGTCCACCGGCAGCTCGATCTTCACGTCCGTGGGCTCCGGCTCGACGTCCTCCTCCGCGGCCGCCCCCGGGACCTGGTTGCGCGCGTCGGCCACGGCGTCGGCCACCATCCGCATGTACAGGTCGAACCCGACGCCCTGGATGTGCCCGGACTGCTCCCCGCCCAGCAGGTTGCCCGCGCCGCGGATCTCCAGGTCCTTCATCGCGACCTGCATGCCCGCGCCGAGGTCGGTGAACTGCGCGATCGTGCCGAGCCGGTCGTGCGCGGTCTCCGTCATGGGCTTCTCCGCGGGGAACAGGAAGTAGGCGTACGCCCGCTCCCGGCCGCGCCCGACCCGCCCGCGCAGCTGGTGCAGCTGGGACAGGCCCATCACGTCGGCGCGCTCCACGACGAGGGTGTTGGCGTTGGAGATGTCCAGGCCCGTCTCCACGATCGTCGTGCAGACGAGGACGTCGAACTTCTTCTCCCAGAAGTCCACGACGACCTGTTCCAGCCGGTGCTCCCCCATCCGCCCGTGCGCGGTCGCGATCCGCGCCTCCGGCACCAGCTCGCGCAGCTTCGCCGCGGCCCGGTCGATCGTGGAGACCCGGTTGTGGATGTAGAAGACCTGCCCCTCGCGCAGCAGCTCGCGCCGGATCGCCGCGGCGATCTGCTTCTCCTCGTAGCCGCCGACGTAGGTGAGGATCGGGTGGCGCTCCTCCGGCGGCGTCGCCAGCGTCGACATCTCCCGGATGCCGGTGACCGCCATCTCCAGCGTGCGCGGGATCGGCGTCGCGCTCATCGCGAGCACGTCGACGTTCGTGCGCAGCTTCTTCAGGGCCTCCTTGTGCTCCACGCCGAAGCGCTGCTCCTCGTCGACCACGACGAGGCCCAGGTCCTTGAAGCGCACCTCCGACGACAGCAGCCGGTGGGTGCCGATGACCACGTCGACGCTGCCGTCGGCCAGCCCGGCCAGCGTCGCCCGGGCGTCCGCCGGCGGCGTGAACCGCGACAGCGACCGGACGGTGACAGGGAAGGCGGCGTAGCGCTCCGAGAACGTCTTGTGGTGCTGCTGCACGAGCAGCGTCGTCGGCACCAGGACGGCGACCTGCTTGCCGTCCTGCACCGCCTTGAACGCCGCCCGCAGCGCGATCTCCGTCTTGCCGTAGCCGACGTCGCCGCAGATGAGGCGGTCCATGGGCGTGGAGCGCTCCATGTCCCGCTTCACCTCCTCGATGCTGGCGAGCTGGTCGGGGGTCTCCACGTAGGGGAAGGCGTCCTCCAGCTCCCGCTGCCAGGGGGTGTCCGGGCCGAACCGGTGGCCCTGGGTGGCCATGCGCGCGGAGTACAGCCGGATGAGCTCGCCGGCGATCTCCTTGACCGCCTTGCGGGCGCGGCTCTTCGTCTTCGACCAGTCCGAGCCGCCCATCTTGTTGAGCACCGGCGCCTCACCGCCGGTGTAGCGGGAGACCTGGTCGAGGGTGTCGGTGGGCACGAACAGCCGGTCGCCGGGCTGGCCGCGCTTGGAGGCGGCGTACTCCAGCACCAGGTACTCGCGGGTGGCGCCCTGCACGGTGCGCTGCACCATCTCCACGAACCTGCCGATGCCGTGCTGCTCGTGGACGACGAAGTCGCCCGGGCGCAGCGTGAGGGGGTCCACGGCGTTGCGCCGGCGGGCGGGCATCCGGCGCATGTCCTTCGTGGACTGCCCCGCCTGCCCGGTGAGGTCGGACTCGGTGAGCAGCGCGACGCGCAGCTGCTCGGCGACGAACCCGTGCTGCACCGACGCCGTCG
>NZ_BAABIL010000625.1:0-9650 GCF_039542765.1 Kineococcus glutinatus | reverse complement strand
GCACCGAGGGCAAGCTCGGCGGTCAGGCCGAGGTGGCCGGGGTCAGCGGCACCTGGCGGCACCTGACGGAGAACGTCAACCAGCTCGCCGGGAACCTCACGACCCAGGTGCGCGCCATCGCCGAGGTGTCCACGGCCGTCACGCGCGGGGACCTCACCCGCAGCATCACCGTCGAGGCGCAGGGCGAGGTCGCCGAGCTCAAGGACAACATCAACCAGATGATCGCCAACCTCAGGGCGACCACCGAGAAGAACGCCCAGCAGGACTGGCTGAAGAGCAACCTCGCCCGCATCGGCGGGCAGCTGCAGGGGCAGCGCGACCTCGGCACCGTCACCCAGCTCATCATGAGCGAGGTCACCCCGGTCGTGGAGGCCGTGCAGGGCGCGTTCTTCCTCGCCGAGCACGAGGACGGGCGGACCCGGCTGCGACGGGCCGCCAGCTACGGCAGCGGTCCGGCGGCCGGCGACACCGGCGACGACGTGGCCTTCGTCCCCGGGGAGGGCCTGGTCGGCCAGGCCGCGCTCGACAAGCGGCCCATCCGGGTCCGGGACGTGCCCGCCGACTACCTGCACGTGCGCAGCGGGCTGGGCCGGGGCGCGCCCGCGGAGCTGGTCGTCCTGCCGATCCTGTTCGAGGAGGAGGTCCTCGGCGTCATCGAGCTGGCCTCGTTCCGCCGCTACGAGGACCTGCACGCCACCTTCCTCGAGCAGCTCGTCGGGACCATCGGCGTCGTCCTCAACACGATCATCGCCAACGTCCGCACCGAGGCCCTGCTGGAGGAGTCCCAGCGGCTCGCGCAGGAGCTGCAGGAGCAGTCCGTGGAGCTGCAGCGCACCAACGCCGAGCTGGAGGACAAGGCCCGGCTGCTCACCGAGCAGTCGCGCGACCTGGAGGCCAAGAACCACGAGATCGAGCTGGCCCGCACCGGCCTGGAGGAGAAGGCCGAGCAGCTGGCCCTGTCCTCGCAGTACAAGTCCGAGTTCCTGGCGAACATGAGCCACGAGCTGCGCACCCCGCTGAACAGCCTGCTGATCCTCGCCAAGCTGCTGGCCGACAACCCGCAGGACAACCTCACCGACAAGCAGATCGAGTTCGCGCGCACCATCCACGGCTCGGGCAGCGACCTGCTGGCGCTCATCAACGACATCCTCGACCTGTCCAAGGTGGAGGCGGGGAAGATGGACGTGAACCCCGCCCCCGTCGTGCTGCGCGAGGTCGTCGAGCACGTGCGCAGCACCTTCGGCCCGCTCGCCGAGCAGCAGGGCCTCGACCTCGTGGTCGACGTCGAACCGGGGCTGCCCGCGGCGCTGGTCACCGACGAGCAGCGCCTGCACCAGGTGCTGAAGAACCTGCTGTCCAACGCGCTGAAGTTCACCGAGCGCGGCAGCGTGCGGCTGTCGGTGGGGTCCCCCGACCCCGGCGCGGTCTTCGGTGTCCCGTCCCTGGACGGCGCCGAGCGGGTCCTGGCGTTCCGCGTCACCGACACCGGCATCGGCGTGCCGGCGGAGAAGCTGCGCCTCATCTTCGAGGCGTTCCAGCAGGCCGACGGCACGACGAGCCGCAAGTACGGCGGCACCGGCCTAGGCCTGTCGATCAGCCGGGAGATCGCGCGGCTGCTCGGCGGCGCGATCACCGTGGAGAGCCGGACGGGGCGCGGTTCCACGTTCACGCTGCACGTGCCCACCACCTACCCCTTCGCGGGGGAGGGGGAGACCGCCGCCACGCCGATCCCGCCGGAGCAGCCGGTGCCGGTGGCGCCGCCGCTGATCACCGACCGCCCCGCCAGCGGCGACGCCCGGGGCCTGGCCGGCCTGACGGTGCTGGTGGTCGACGACGACGTGCGCAACGTGTTCGCCCTGACCAGCGCGCTGGAGCTGCACGGCATGCGGGTGCTCTACGCCGACGACGGCAAGACCGGCCTGGCCCTGCTGCAGGAGCACCCCGAGGTCGACCTGGTGCTGATGGACGTGATGATGCCCGACATGGACGGCAACGAGACGACGCGGGTGCTGCGGGGCATGCCGGCGTTCGCGGACCTGCCGGTGCTGTTCCTGACGGCCAAGGCGATGCCCGGCGACCGCGACAAGTCGCTGGCGGCCGGTGCGTCGGACTACATCACCAAGCCGGTGGACCTGGACCGGCTGCTGGGCCTCATCGCCACGTGGACCGGTCGTGGGCGGGGGGCGGGTGCGGGTGCCTGACGCGTCCGCGCCCGACCGGGTGACCGTCCTGCTCGTCGACGACAGGCCGGAGAACCTGCTGGCGCTGGAGGCCATCCTGCAGGGCCTGGGCCACCGGCTGCTGCGCGCCGGCTCCGGCGAGGAGGCCCTCAAGCACCTGCTGGTCGAGGAGGTCTCGCTGATCCTGCTCGACGTGCAGATGCCGGGGATGGACGGTTTCGAGACGGCCGAGCACATCAAGGGGCGGGAGAAGACGCGCGACATCCCCATCGTCTTCCTCACCGCGCTGGAGGCGGGCGGGCACCAGGCCTTCCGCGGCTACGCGGCCGGCGCGGTGGACTACCTGGCCAAGCCGTTCGACCCGTGGGTGCTGCGCGCCAAGGTGGGCGTCCTCGTCGAGCTGCACGAGGAGCGGCGCGCGCTGCAGCGCGAGCGCGACCACCTGCGGCGCCGGGCGCAGCAGGAGGCGCAGGAGGCGCTGGCCCTGCTCCGGCGCGCCGAGGACGCCGCCGCCGGCGCCCCGCTGGAGGTCGCCGATCGGTTGCGGGTGCCGCTGGCGGAGCTGCGCGAGCACCTCCTGGCGCGCCGGCCGTGAACGACCTGCCCGCCCTGCGGCTGCCCCCCGACGTGCGCTCGGCCGCCCGCGCACGTCGCCACCTGCGCGACGCCGTCGGCGGCAGCGCCCTCGAAGCCGTGCTGGACGACGCCCTCGTGGTGGTCACCGAGCTGGTGACGAACGCCGTGCTGCACGCCGGCACGGACGTCGAGCTGCGCCTGCGCTGCGAGCACGACGGGCTGTGGGTGGAGGTGGCCGACCGGCTGCCCGGCGTGCTGCCGCTGCTGCGCGCCCCCGACGAGGGGCGCGAGAGCGGGCGGGGCGTGGTGCTGCTGGACGCCCTGGCGACGGAGTGGGGGACGGCGCACCGCGCGCACGGCAAGGCCGTCTGGTGCCGGTTCGCCCCCGACGGCGCGGGCGCGACCCCCCGCCCGCCGGGCCCCGCGCGGCCGGTGCCGGTCCCCGCCGGGGAGGACCTGGACCTGGCCTGGGTCCTCGACGTCCCCGCGGACCTGGAGCAGCGCCTCCCGCTGGAGGTCGTCGCGCGCGAGCTGCTGGACCGCCTCTGCGACGCCCTCGGCGTCGAGCACGCCGCGGTGCTCGCGGTCCTGGACCCCGACGGCGGCGCCGAGCAGGTCGCGGTGCGCGGTGGGGGGCTGGGCGCCGAGCACGTGGCGGCCGCCCTCGCGGGCGCCGCGGGCCCGCAGCGGGTCCTCGACGTCGCCGGGCTGGTGGTGTTCCCCCTCGTCGGGCGGCTCGGGCGGGTCGGCTCCGCCGTCCTGCGCCCCGGGCGGGTGCTGTCCCCGCAGGCCCGCGCCCTCGCGCGCGTGGTGGCGGACCGGCTCACCCTGCTGCTCGCGGACCACCTGCGCGAGCAGCAGCGCCAGCGCGACCGCGGTGCGCTGTCGCTGCTGGCCGAGGCGAGCGAGCTGTTCGCCGGGAGCCTGGACGTGCGCCTGGCCGCCTCCCTGACGACGCAGCTGCTGGTGCCGCGGTTCGGCTCGTGCGCGGCGGTGGTGGTGCTGCCCGAGGGCGCCCCCCGGGTGGAGGCGGTCACGTGCCGGCGGGAGGAGGACTCGGCGCGGCTGCGCGCCCTGCTGGAGGGTGCGCGGGGTCGCGCCCTGCTGGCGGACCTGGCCGCGCGCAGCGGCACCGGGCGGGCGGTGCGGCTGCCGGAGCCGGGGGTCCTGGCGGAGCTCGGGCCGCACGTCGTCGCCCTGCCCCTCGTCGCGCGCCGGCGCCCGCTGGGCCTGCTCCTCGTCGTCGCCGAGCGCGCCCCGGCCACCGCGGACGTGGCCCTGCTGCTGGACCTGGCCCGCCGGGCCGGGCAGGCCATGGACAACGCCCGGCTGTACGAGGAGAGCTCGGCGGTGGCCCGGGCGCTGCAGGAGTCCCTGCTGCCGGCGTCCCTGCCGCGCGCGGAGGGGCTGTCCTTCGGGGCGCGCTACGCCGCCGCGGGCACGAGCCAGGTCGGCGGCGACTTCTACGACGTGTTCGCCCTGCCGGGCGGGGGGTACGGCCTCACGGTCGGGGACGTGTGCGGCAAGGGCCCGGAGGCGGCCGCGATCACCGGGCTGGCGCGGCAGGTCCTGCGGGGTTCGGTGCAGGACGGGTTCAGCCTGCCGGTGTGCTTCCAGCGGCTGAACGACGCCCTGCTCGGCATGGGGGAGCGCGGCCGGTTCCTCACCGCCTCCGCGGCCGTCGTCGAGCCCGACGGCGGGGTCGACGACGGGATCGGCGGCGGGGGCGTGCGGGTGCGGCTGTGCAACGCCGGGCACCCGCTGCCGGTGCTGCTCGGCGGGGGCGGCGCCACCCTCGTCGGCCGGGCCGGCGACCTCGTCGGGGTGATGCCCGCGGTCGAGGTGCCGGAGTCGCAGCTCGTGCTGCGCCGGGGCGAGAGCCTGGTCTTCTACACCGACGGCGTCACCGAGCGGCGCGACGGGGACGCGCAGTTCGGCGAGCGCTCGCTGCTGGAGCTGCTGCGGGGCGGGGCCGGCCTGGACGCCCAGGCGCTGGCGCGCCGCGTCGAGGAGGGGGTCCGCGACTTCAGCGCCTCCGCGCCGCGCGACGACCTGGCCGTCCTCGTCGTCCGCGCCGACGGCTGACCCACACCTGCGGCGCAGGTCGGCCGTCGGGTGGGCCCGCGGCGGCCGCTACGCGCGGGGGGCGGTGTGGCGGTGCGCCGGCTCCCGCCCCGGCGGCTGCACCGGGCGCGCCAGCAGCGGCACCCGCCGCTGCAGCTCGCGCACCAGCGGCTCGCCCTCCCGCACCACCACCTCCTGCCCGGCGTGCAGGACCGCCAGCGACGCCCCCTCGCCGCCGTTGCGCAGGGAGTACTCCACCTCCTCCGGCCGGACGTCCACCTGCAGCCGCAGGCCCCGCCAGCGCACCCGGAACCGCAGCCGGGTGATGCCCTCGGGCAGCTGCGGGTCGAACGCCAGCACCTCCCCGCGCTCGCGCATCCCCCCGAACCCCGCGACCAGCGCGATCCACGCCCCCGCCAGCGACGCGATGTGCAGGCCGTCGCGGCTGTTGCGGTGCAGGTCGCGCAGGTCGATCAGCGCGGCCTCGTAGGCGTAGTCGTGCGCCAGCTCCAGGTGCCCGACCTCCGCCGCCGCCACCGCCTGCACGCACGCCGACAGGGACGAGTCCCGCACGGTGCGCCGCTCGTAGTAGTCGACGTTGCGGGCCTTGTCGTCGGCGCTGAAGGCGTCCCCGAACCAGTACATCGCCATGAGCAGGTCCGCCTGCTTGACGACCTGGCGGCGGTACAGGTCGAAGTACGGGGCGCTCAGCAGCAGCGGGTAGCGCCGCTCGGCGGTGAAGTCGAACTCCGGCAGGTGGGTGAAACCCTCGGACTGCTGGTGCACCCCGAGGTCGTGGTCGTAGGGCAGGTGCACGTGCTCCGCCGCGTCCCGCCAGCGCGCGGTCTCCTCCAGGTCCACGCCCAGGCTGCGCGCCAGGTCCGGGTGGCGGTTCACCGCGGCGACCGCCGAGCGCAGGTTGTGCGCCGCGGCGAGGTTGGTGAACACGTTGTCCGCCACGACGGCGGTGTACTCGTCGGGACCGGTGACGCCCACGACGTGCCAGCGGCTCTGCCGGTCGTGGTGGCCCAGCGACATCCACAGCCGGGCCGTCTCCACCAGCACCTCCAGGCCGCCGTCGGCGAGCAGGGACTCGTCGCCGGTGACCACCCGGTAGCGCTCCACGGCGGCGGCGATGTCGGCGTTGACGTGGAACCCGGCGGTGCCCGCCGGCCAGTACCCCGAGCACTCCTCCCCGCGGATCGTGCGCCACGGGAACGCCGCGCCCGCCAGCCCCAGGGTGGCGGCGCGCTCGCGGGCCAGCGGCAGCACCGACGAGCGCCAGCGCAGCGCGTTCGCGGCGGCCTCCGGAGCCACGTACGTCAGCACCGGCAGCACGTACGCCTCGGTGTCCCAGAACGTGTGCCCGTCGTAGCCGGGGCCGGTGAGGCCCTTGGCGGGGATGCAGCGCCGCTCGTTGCGCGCGCCGGCCTGCAGGACGTGGAACAGGCCGAACCGCACGGCCTGCTGCACCTCGGGGTCGCCGTCCACCTCCACGTCGGCGGCGTCCCAGAACTCGTCGAGGTACTCGCGCTGCTCGCGCAGCAACCCGTCGAAACCGGAGAACCGCGCGCCGGTGAGGGCGCCGGCGACCTGGTCCCGCAGCGCCGGGTGCGAGCGCCGGCTGGACCAGCCGTAGGCGAGGAACTTCACCAGCCGCAGCTGCTCCCCCGGCTGCAGCGCGCACACCACCGTGGTGCGGGCCCAGTCCTCCGCGGCGCGGGTGTCCACGTCCACCCGGCCCGGGGCCTGCACGAGGTGGTCCATCCCGGCGGCCACCTGCAGCCCGCTCGCGGCGGTGCGGTGCAGCAGGATCGCGCCGCGTTCCTGCACGTCGCGGTCCACCGCCACCAGCGGGCGCTCCAGCGCCGCCGCCACCCGCGGGTCCCCGGCCCGGGCGGGGACCGCCTCGTTGGCGACGAGCTCGGACTGCAGGATGAGCCGCACCGGCCGGTCCACGGCCTCCACGACGTACTCCACGGCGGCCACGGCGCGCTGGGTGAAGGACACCAGCCGCTCCGAGTGCACCCTGATCCGGCTGCCGGCGGGGGAGGACCAGTCCGCCCGCCGGGTCAGGGTGCCCGCGCGCAGGTCCAGCACCCGCTCGTGGGAGAACAGGTGCCCGTAGCGCACGTCGAACGGCTCGTCGTCCACCAGCAGCCGCACCAGCTTGCCGTTGGTGACGTTCACGACCGTCTGCCCCTGCTCGGGGTAGCCGTAGCCGCGTTCGGCGTAGGGCAGGGGCCGCTGCTCGTGGAACGAGTTCAGGTACGTGCCGGGGATGCCGTGCGGTTCGCCCTCGTCGAGGTTGCCGCGCAGGCCGACGTGCCCGTTGGACAGCGTGAACACCGACTCCGAGCGGTCCAGCAGGTCCACGTCCAGGGCGGTCTCCCGCACGTGCCAGGGCTCGACGGGGAACGACGGGTGCTCGCTCACCGGCGCACCGCCGGGTCGAGCAGCTCGGCGAGGTCGCGGACCACCACGTCGGCGCCGTGCTCGCGCAGGTCCGCGCCGTGGTGCCCCCCGACGCGGTCCACCCCGACGACGAGGCCGAAGCCGCCGGCGCGCCCGGCCTGCACGCCGGCCAGGGCGTCCTCGAACACCGCCGCGGCCACCGGGTCCACCCCGAGGGCGGCGGCGCCGGCGAGGAAGGAGTCCGGCGCCGGCTTGCCGGGCAGGCCCCGCTCGCGCAGCACGACGCCGTCGACGCGCGCCTCGACGTGCTCGGCCAGGCCCGTCACCTCCAGCACCTGGGCGGTGTTGGCGCTGGAGGACACCACCGCCCGGCGCAGCCCCGCCGCCGCGGCCGCGCGCAGGTAGCGGCGCGAGCCCTCGAACACCTGCACGCCGTCGGTGGCCAGCCGCCGCAGCAGCACCTCGTTCTTGCGGTTGCCGAGGCCGTGGACGGTCCCGGCGCCGGGCGGGTCGTCGGGGCCGCCCTCGGGCAGCGCGACGCCGCGGCTGGCGAGGAAGTCGCGCACCCCGTCGGCGCGCGGCTTGCCGTCGACGTGGTCGGCGTAGTCGGCGACCGGGTCGAACGGGACGAACGGCTCCCCGGTGCGCCCCGCGCGGGCCCGCAGGAAGTCGTCGAACGTCTCCGCCCACGCCTTGTCGTGCACCGCGGCGGTGTCCGTCAGGACGCCGTCGAGGTCGAACAGGCACGCCGTCACGCCGTCGGGGAGCCCGAGCACCACCGCACCGCCTTCCGTGGTCGGTCCCGCCGCGGTCGGTCCCCGGCGGTCGCGGGCAGCCTCGCAGCGGCGGGCGGTCGCCGCAGCTCGTCGGGGGCCCGGTGCGGGGCCGGGGGCTGCTGATCCCCCGCCCTGCTGCGCCGGACGGGTGACGACCCGACGTTGCGGCATCAGGTGCGCACCGTGCGTTGCGGTTACGGTGGAGGGATGCTGAGGTCGCCCGGCTCGGTGCCCGAGGCCGTCGAGCGCGCCCGCCGCGTCGCCGCGGAGGTGGCCGCGCCCGGGGCCGGGCACACCGACGAGGGCAACTGGCCCGCCGCCTCCCTGCGGGCCCTGCAGGAGGCCGGCCTCGGCGGTCTGTCCGCCCCCGTCTCCGCCGGCGGCGCCGGCCTCGGGCTGCGCGCCCTCGCCGGTGTCTGCGAGGTCCTCGGCGCCGCCTGCGCCTCCAGCGGCCTCTGCTACGGCATGCACGTCGTGGCCACCGCCGTCATCGCGGCCAAGGCCACCGAGGCCCAGACCGAGGAGTACCTCGCGCCCATCGCGGCGGGGGAGCACCTCACCACCCTGGCACTGTCCGAACCCGGCACCGGCGCGCAGTTCTGGCTGCCGCAGACCAGGCTGCGCCGCACCGGCGACGGGTACGTCGTCGACGGCGGCAAGAGCTTCGTCACCAACGGCGGGTACGCCGACTCCTACGTGCTGTCCACCGTCGCCGCCGACCCCGACGCCCCCGTGGGGCAGTTCTCCTGCGTCGTCGTGCCCGCCGGTTCCCCCGGCATGACGTGGACCGGCGGCTGGGACGGCGTCGGCATGCGGGGCAACTCCTCCCGGCAGGTCCGGCTCGACGGGGTGCGCGTGCCCGCCGACGGGCTGCTCGGCGCCGAGGGCGACCAGATCTGGTACGTCTTCGAGGTCGTCGCCCCCTACTTCCTCGTCGCGATGGCCGGCACCTACCTCGGCGTCGCGCAGGCCGCGTTCGACGCCGCCCGCGCCCACCTCGGCGCCCGCCGCCACGAGCACACCGGCCGGGCGCTGGCCGCCCAGCCCCTGCTGCAGCACCGCCTCGGGCAGCTGTGGGCCCAGCTGCAGCGCACCCGCCGCCTCGTGCACTGGGCCGCGGAGGAGGCCGACGCCGGCGGCCCCGACGCCCTGCCCGCGCTCGCCGCGGCCAAGGCCGAGGTCGCCGACTGCGCGGTGGGCATCGCCAACGAGGCCATGACCCTGGTGGGGGGCATCGGCTACCGCGGGCGCTCGCCCCTGGAGCGGCACCTGCGCGACGCCCGCGCCGCCCACGTCATGAGCCCCACCACCGACCTGCTGCGCACCTGGACGGGGCGCGCCCTGCTCGGCGTCCCGCTGCTCGCCGACTGAGCCGGTGCCGGTGTCGCTGCGCATCGCCCTCGTCGGCGTGGACCCCACCGCCCTGCCCCTGCCCGGCGGGACCACCGCGGTCACCCTCGACGACGGGACCCCCGGCGCCCCGGGGGCCCGGGTCCCGGCCGACGTGGACGCCGTCGTCGTCGGACCCGGTGCCGGCGCCCAGGTCGACGCCGCGGTGCCCGCCCACGCCGCCGCACCGGCCGCCGTGCTGGGGCTCGTGCTGCCGGTCCCCGACGGCGCCGGCGTGCGCCGGGCCGTG
>NZ_BAABIL010000624.1:0-3656 GCF_039542765.1 Kineococcus glutinatus | reverse complement strand
GGCGGGCGCGCCGAAGCCGCGGGCCGCGCAGGGCGCCTCGGCGCCGGCCGCCGGTGGTGCCCCGGACAGCGGCGCCGTGCGGGCGTGGGCGCGGGAGAACGGCTACACCGTCTCCGACCGGGGCCGCATCTCCGCGGAGATCGTCAAGGCGTACGAGGACGCGCAGCAGGCCTGAGCGCCGCGCCCCGACGGCCGGTCCCCCTCCCAGGGGGGCCGGCCGTCGTCGTGTCCGCGGCTCCTGACGGCACCGGCACCCGCACGGCTAGGGTGAGCAGGGTGCGGACCCACGAGGCTGTGCTGCGCCGCATCGAGGACGACCTCGCCCGTGGGGACCTGCGGATCGGCGGCCGCCTGCCGCCCGAGCGCACGCTCGCGGAGCAGCTCGGCGTGAGCCGTGCCTCGGTGCGGGAGGCGATCCGGGTGCTGGAGGCGATGGGCGTCGTGCGCTCGGGCGTGGGATCGGGCCCGGACGCCGGCACCGTCGTCGTCGGGGACCCGGCCGCGCCGCTGTCGGCGGCGCTGCGCCTGCACGTGGGCACCCGCGCGCTGCCCGTGCGGGACCTCGTGGAGGCCCGCGTCCTCCTGGAGTCGTGGGCGGTCGCGACGGCCGCGTCCACCGGCTCGGGGCAGGTGGAGCTGGCGCGCGCGGAGGAGCTGCTGGTGGCGATGGAGGAGGAGGAGCTCGCGCCGGAGCGCTTCCACGCCCTGGACGCCGAGTTCCACGTGACGCTGGCCGCCGCCGCCGGCAACGTGCTGGTCAGCACGGTCATGGTGGCGCTGCGCGACGCCGTGCGCGGCTACGTCGTGGCGGCGGTGCCGACGCTGCCCGACTGGTCCACCACGGCGCACCGGCTGCGCGCCGAGCACCGCGAGGTGGTGCGCGCGGTGCGGGCCGGGGACCCCGCGCGGGCGGCCGACGCCGTCCGCGCCCACATCGAGGGCTTCTCCGCGGAGGCGCGGCTGGTGGCGTCCTCCGGCTGAGGTCGCCGCGGCGGATCATCCTTCCGTCGCGACCCCGATCACCGTCGGTCGTCGGTGCTGCGACCAGTGGTGACCCGCACGGCGACCCTCGGCCGATGCCGCGTCCCACCTCTCCTCGGAAAGCTCTCCAGGGACATCACGAGGAGGACACATGATCGAGGCAGTCGGCCTCCGCAAGGTGTACGGGAAGAAGGTCGCGGTCGACGGCCTCTCCTTCACCGTGCGGCCGGGCATCGTCACGGGTTTCCTGGGTCCCAACGGCTCGGGCAAGTCCACCACCATGCGCATGATCCTCGGGCTGGACCGGCCCACCGCCGGTCACGTGCTCGTCGACGGCATCCCCTACGCCAAGCACCGCAACCCGCTGGGTGCGGTGGGCGCCCTGCTGGACGCCAAGGCCGTGCACACCGGGCGCTCCGCCGCCCGCCACCTGCAGGCCGTCGCCGCCACCGCCGGCATCCCGGCCTCCCGCGTGGACGAGGTCGTCGAGCTCGTCGGGCTGCGCGAGGTCGCCAAGAAGCGCGCCGGGGGTTTCTCCCTCGGCATGGGCCAGCGCCTCGGCATCGCCTCGGCGCTGCTGGGCGACCCCTCCACCGTCATGTTCGACGAGCCGGTGAACGGCCTGGACCCCGACGGCATCCTGTGGATCCGCAACCTCATGAAGCACCTGGCCGCCGAGGGCCGGGCGGTGTTCGTCTCCTCCCACCTCATGAGCGAGATGGCGCTGACGGCCGAGCACCTCGTGGTCATCGGCCGCGGCAAGCTCATCGCGGACGAGCCGGTCCGGCAGTTCATCGACCGCACCGCCCCGCGCGGGGTCCTGGTGCGCTCCCCGCAGGTGGAGGAGCTGCGCGAGCTCGTCACCGCCGCCGGTGGCCACCTGACCTCCGCGCAGGACGGCAGCTTCCGCGTCGCGGACCTCACCCCCGAGCAGATCGGCGACGCCGCGGCCCGCCGCGGGGTGGCGCTGCACGAGCTGACGCCGCAGCGGGCCTCGCTTGAGGAGGCGTTCATGGAGCTGACGGCCGGCGCCGTGGAGTACCACGCGCACGGCGCCCCCGGCGCCGGCGGGCCGGCCCCCGAGCAGCAGACCCACGGCGGCGACGGCCGGCAGGCCGACGTCCGGCAGGCCGATGTCCCGCAGGCCGACGTCCCGCAGCAGGCCCAGGAGGTGGCCCGATGAGCACCACGACCCTCGACGAGACCCCGGCCGTCCCGCAGTACCGCCCCCCGCAGCACCGCCTCACCTTCGGGGGGATGCTGCGGTCGGAGTGGATCAAGTTCTGGAGCGTGCGCTCCGTCCTCTGGACGATGATCGGCGCCGTCGTCTGCACCGTGGGGATCGGCGCCCTGATCTCCTGGGGCATCTCCACCGGCCTGAACGACGCCGGCGCCCGGGAGGAGATGGCCGATGGCACCGGCGGCCAGCTCGACCTGACCCTGCTGGCGCTGAGCGGTGCCCAGTTCGCCTCGCTGGTGGTCGCGGCGATCGGCGCCATCGTCATCGCCGGGGAGATCTCCACCGGGATGGTCCGCACCACCTTCACCGCGGCGCCCCGCCGCCTCGCGGCGTTCGCCGCCAAGGCCCTCGTGCTCACCGGCATCGTGCTGGTCGTGATGGCCCTCGCCGACCTGGCCGCCTTCTTCATCGGCCAGGCCATCTTCAGCACGACGGACATCACCACGCCCGGGATCGGTGACGAGGGCGTGCTGCGCGCGGTCCTCGGCACGGCCGTCATGCAGACGGGCATCGCCTTGGCGGGCCTGGGCCTCGGGGCGCTGCTGCGCAACTCCGCGGGCACGATCGTCACGATGGCCGCGCTGGTCCTCGTCGTCCCCGGCCTGCTGCAGCTGGTGCCGGAGTCCTGGAACGGGGACACGATCCGCGAGTACTACTTCGTCAACACGGCGACGTCGCTCACGACCGTCGCGGAGATCCCGAACATGCTGTCGGTGTGGGTCGGTGCCGCGTGGTTCGCCGCCTGGGTGGCGGCCTTCCTCGTGGCGGGGGCGCTGCGGCTGAAGCGCCGCGACGTCTGAGGCGCACCGCGCCCGACGCGACGGGGCCCGGTCCCACGGGGGTGGGGACCGGGCCCTGGTGCGTCGGGCGGGGCGTCAGCTCGCGAGGACGACGACCAGCGTGCGGGGGCCGTGCACGCCCTCCACGCGGTCCAGCTCGATGTCGCTCGTGGCGCTCGGCCCGCTGATCCAGGTCAGCGGGCGCGTCGCGTCCAGCCGGGCGACGGCCTCCGGCACCGTCTGCACGACCTGCCCGGCGTGGACCACGACGAGGTGGCGGTCGGGGACCAGCGAGATCATCCGCCGGCCCTGGTCGGGGGAGCCGTCCAGCACCACGGTGCCCGTCTCCGCGATGCCCACCGCGCAGGCGGTGAGCACGGCGTCGACGTCGTCGACGTCCTCCGGCGTCAGCGCGCCGTCGTCGACGGTGATGCGCACCTGGCCGCTGGAGAGCCACCCCACGCCGAAGTCCGGCGGCACGACGACGTGGGAGGCGCCCCAGGAGGCCAGCACGTCGTTGACGGTCGTGGGCACCTCGTCGGGGCCGCAGCGCAGCACCGTCGCCTTGTACTCCTCGACGCGCTCGGTGAACATCTCCAGCACCGCCTCCGAGCCGGGCGCGTGCTCGCCGGTGGCGCGGTAGGCGCGCGGCACCT
>NZ_BAABIL010000623.1:0-1668 GCF_039542765.1 Kineococcus glutinatus | reverse complement strand
CGCATCGACGGCCTGCAGGCCACGATCGCCGCGGCGGTGGAGGAGCAGTCGGCCACCACCGCCGAGATGGTCCGCAACGTCACCGACGTCTCCACCGGCAGCCAGGAGATCGCGCGCAGCACCTCCGGCGTCGCGGCCGCCGCCGAGCGGACCACCAGCGGCGCGGCCCACACGTCGAGCACCGCCGCCGAGGTGTCCCGGGTGGCCGCCCACCTGCGCCAGCTCGTCGGCGGCTTCCGGCTCTGAGCCGGCCGGCAGGCGGTTCCGGCCCACCCGCCCGTCGCCTACCCTGAGCGGGCCGCCGTGCAGACCACCGGGGCGGCGCGACGGCACGGGCGACGCCCGCGTCCGGGACCCGCCGGGCCGACGGCCGGGCAGTCAGGAGCACGGGCGGCGTGAGCGACGCAGCACCACGCAGCAGCGGCGGCGACACCGACCGGCCCACCGGGGGGCGCGCCGGGGAACGGGCGCCGGCACCGGAGGTGGTGCCCCTCGACGACGAGCGACGCCGGCAGGCCGTCCGGCGGCTGGCCACCACGGGCTCCAACCCCGCGCTGGACCGGCTGGCCGAGCTGGCCGCCCGCCTGCTGGGCGCACCGGCGGCGCAGGTGTCGCTGCTCGGCGACGTGCAGACCATCAGCGCCGCCGCCGGGCTGGAGGAGTCGGTGCGGGGGGGCAGCACCCCGCTGGCCGACTCCCTGTGCACGGTGACCGCCGCCGGGGGCGTACCCCTCGTCGTGCCCGACGCCCGCCTCGACGAGCGGGTCGCCGCCCTGCCACCGGTCCGCTCGGGCGCGGTGCGCTCCTACCTCGGGGTGCCCATGACGGGGCAGGACGGCCACGTCGTGGGGGCGCTGTGCGTCCACGGCCCCCTCGTGCGCAGCTGGAGCGAGGCGGACGTCGCGCTGCTCACCGGCCTGGCCGCCGCCGCCGTCACGGAGCTGGAGCTGTCGGCGCTGTCGGTGGACTACGAGGCCAGCCGGCTGCGCTGGCAGCTGGCCGTCACCGCCGGCGGGGTCGGCACCTTCGACTGGGACCTCGCCACCGGCCGCCTGGAGTGGGACGAGCGGCTCGTGGAGCTCTTCGGCTACGAGCCGGGGACCTTCGGGCAGACCATCGAGGCGTTCAACGACCGGCTGCACCCCGACGACCTGCCGCGGGTCACCGAGGCCCTCCGGGCGGCGATCGACCGCTGCGGGGAGTACGAGGCGGAGTACCGCGTCCTGCTGCCCGGCGGCTCCACCCGGTGGGTGCAGGCGCGGGGCAAGGCGCTGTGCGGCCAGGACGGCGCCGCGGAGCGGGTGCTGGGCGCCGCCTACGACACCACCGCCTCCCGCGACGGCGACGCCCGGCTCGCGCGGGTGCTGGAGACGATGTCGACGGCGTTCTACTCCCTCGACCGGCGCTGGCGCTTCAGCTACGTCAACGCCGAGGCCGAGCGGCTGCTGGGCCGGCCGAGGCAGGAGCTGCTGGGCCAGGTGGTGTGGGAGCTCTTCCCGGACGCCGTCGGCGCCGCCTTCGACGTCGAGTACCACCGCGCGGTGCGGACCGGTGAGCCGGTGGCCTTCGAGGCGTACTACCCGCCCCCGCTGGACGGCTGGTACGAGGTGCGGGCCTGGCCCGGCCCCGACGGGCTGTCGGTGTACTTCCTCGACATCACCGCCCGCC
>NZ_BAABIL010000622.1:0-1967 GCF_039542765.1 Kineococcus glutinatus | reverse complement strand
CCCGTGCCGCGGCCGCACCCCCGCACGCGCCGCCAGCAGCAGGTCGACGTCGAGCAGGGAGTCCCCCGCGGCCACGAAACCGACCGCACCGGTGCGGCGCACCACCTCCGCGACCCCCGCGGACTTCGTCAGCCCGCGGGGCACCGCGTAGACCTTGCGGCCCTGCACGGACAGCCCGTACCCCCAGCCCGCCAGCAGCGCCGCCAGCTCCTGCACCCGCTCGGCGCCCAGCGCCTCCCGCTGCCCGGGGCGCAGCACGCAGTAGGCGAACAACCCCGGCACCACGTGCACCCCGGGCACCCCGCCGGCCGGGACCGCCGCCACGAGCTCGGCGGCGAGGTCGTCGAGGGCGGCGCGCACGTCCGCCAGCGGTGCGCACCCGGCCAGCTCCGCGCGCACCCGCTCGGTCCACCCCCCGTCCGGCACACCGTCGACGAGGAGCACCCCGCCGTTGGCGCACACCGCATACCGCGGCGGCGGGCCCGGCAGCCGGATGCGGCCGTACTGGGCCGGGGTGCGGGTCGTGGCCGGCACCAGCAGCTGCGCCGTCGTCAACAGCCGCAGCAGCCGGGCCGCCGGCGCCGTGACGTGCGACAGCGGACGACCCTCGTGCACCTCCACGCACACCAGGTCCGCGACGTCGCAGCCGGCCGAGCGCGCCGAGAACACCAGCGTCTGGTCCAGGTCGCTGGCCGCCAGCAGCACGCTCACACCGCCGTCCCCGCCGCGCCGGTCGCCCCGCGGGTGAAGCGGGGGTGGATCAGCCCGATCGCCGAGTACGCCAGCCCCGGCACCTCCTCCACCGGCACGCCGCGCTGCTCGGCCAGCAGCAGCACGTGCTCCAGGGCGCCGGGATCGGCCAGCTCCGCCGCCGGGCGCACCAGCACCCGCCACGGCACCCGGCGCAGCAGCACCCGCGTCGTCTCCCCCACCCCCGGCTTGACCAGGTTGACGTCACCGATGCCGTAGGCGGCCGACACCTCCTCCACCGCCGCCCACCCCGCGAAGGTGGGCTCGCGCGGCCCGGCGGCCACCGCGTCGGCGGCCGCCGGCACCTGCGCGGCCACGGCGTCGAAGTGCGCCCCGACCGCGTCCAGGAAGCGGCCCGAGACGTCCGCGCCGGCCAGCTCCGCGTAGTGCTTGGCACCGTGGAACTGCCCCGGCCGCAGCAGCCGGTCGTTGAGGACCGTGCGGGAGACCAGGCCGGACACCGTGCTGTTGAGGCAGGCGGAGGGCACGAGGTAGTCCTCCCGGCTGCCGAAGGTGCGCACGCAGCGCCCCGGGTCGGCGAGCACGGCGAGGTCCGCGCTGAAGCGGACGCCCCGGGTGCGGGCGTGCTCCTCCAGCGCCGCGGCCAGCTCCCGCACGATGGCGCCCTTGCCCGTCCAGCCGTCGACGAAGACCACCGACGCCGGGTCGTGGGACGCGGCCAGCCAGCGCAGCGCCACCGCGTCGATGCCGCGGCCGCGCACGATGGACACCGCCACGTGCGGCCAGTCCAGACCCCAGGCGCGCGCCGCCCAGCGCCGCAGCAGCACCCCGACGGGGGTGCCCGCCCGGGCCAGCGAGGCCAGCACGACGTGCTCGCCGCGCTCGCGGCGCAGCAGCTCCGCGACGACACCGACGCCCAGGGCGACCCGCGCCGCACCGCGCTCCAGCGCCTGCTCGAACAGCTGCGCGTACCGCGGGCTCGGCTGGTACTCCACCGGCAGCGACTCCGCGTAGTGCGCGCCGCCGGACTGGATGGCCTCCTCCCGCTCCTCCGCCGGCGCCTCCAGCCGCACCCCGGACAGGTCGGTGAGCAGCCAGCGGACGTCGTCGGGCGCGTAGGAGCCGAACCCCGGCCCGCTCAGCGGTTCCGGCAGCGCCTCCGGCAGCGGCTGCGCGCGCTGCGCCGGCACGGGCGGGCGCGCCGGCGCGCCGGCCGGCAGCGTCACGAGCAGCAGCCGGCGGGTGTGCGGCAGCAG
>NZ_BAABIL010000621.1:0-2281 GCF_039542765.1 Kineococcus glutinatus | reverse complement strand
CGCCGCGGCGAGGAGCCGGTCGGGGCGCTCACCGCGGCGGGGATCGGCGCAGCCCTGGCCGCGGCCGTGGTGCGGGCGCTGGACGACTACACCACCGCCTACGGCAGCCAGGACACCACCGCCCACGACGGCCAGGACACCGCCGGCGGCGGTCCCGCGCGGTGAGCGCCCCACCCGCCCTCGACGACGTCCTCGCCGCCGCCCGCGTCGTCGACCTGCCGCTGCGCACCCGCTTCCGCGGCGTGGAGCACCGCGAGGCGCTGCTGGTGCGCGGCCCCGCCGGCTGGGGGGAGTTCGCCCCCTTCCCCGAGTACGGCCCCGCGGAGTCCGCGCGCTGGCTGGCGGCCGCGCTCGAGGCCGCCTGGACGGGCTGGCCGCCGCCGCGCCGCACGTCGGTGCCCGTCAACGCCACCGTGCCCGCCGTGCCCGCCGCGCAGGTGCCGGCGGTGCTGGCCCGCTACGACGGCTGCACGACGGCGAAGGTGAAGGTCGCCGAGGCCGGGCAGCACCTCGGCGACGACGTGGCGCGGGTGCGGGCGGTGCGGGAGGTGCTGGGCCCGGCCGGCCGGATCCGCGTCGACGCCAACGCCGCCTGGTCCGTCGACGACGCCGCGCGAGCCCTCGCCGCCCTGGCGCCGGTGGGGCTGGAGTACGCCGAGCAGCCCTGCGCCACGCTGGAGGAGCTGGCGGCGCTGCGGCTGCGGCTGGCCCGCGCGGGCCTCGACGTGCCGCTGGCCGCCGACGAGAGCATCCGCAGGGCGGAGGACCCGCTGCGGGTGGTCGCCGCCGGCGCCGCCGACGTCGTCGTGCTCAAGGTCGCCCCGCTCGCCGGGGTGCGCCCCGCGCTGGCGGTGGCGGCCGCGTGCGGGTTGCCGGTGGTGGTGTCCAGCGCCCTGGACACCTCCGTGGGCATCGCGGCCGGGGTGGCGCTGGCCGCGGCCCTGCCCGAGCTGCCGTTCGCGTGCGGGCTGGGCACGGTGGCGCTGCTGGCCGCCGACGTCGTGGCCGAGCCGCGCGTGCCGGTGGCGGGGGAGCTGGCCGTGGGGCCGGTGGAGCCCACCGGGGAGCTGCTCGCCGGGCACGCCGCGGCGCCGGAGCGGGTGCGGTGGTGGCGCGAGCGCGTGGCAGCCTGCTGGGAGCACCTGCCCCACGGGTGAGGCGCGCCGGCCGGTCCGGCCCCGGCCCGGCCGCGGCGTGCAGCAGCTCCCGGCCCGGCACCCCGAGCAGCTCCTCGTCCACCGCGCCCCGCCCGCGGTGCGGCGGCGCGACCGCCCGCGCAGGATGGGCACGTGCCCGTCCCCGTGCCCCCCGGTCCCGGCCAGGAGTCCGTCTGGGACTACCCGCGCCCCCCGCGCCTGGAGCGCAGCACCCGCCACGTGCGCATCACCGCCGGCCCGCCCGGCGCGGACGGCGACGGCCCGCTCCTCCTGGCCGACACCCGCCGCAGCTGGCGGGTGCTGGAGACGAGCCACCCGCCGGTGCACTACGTCGCGGCCGAGGACCTGGACGCGCGGCTGCTGCGCCCGGCGGCGGGGCGCAGCTGGTGCGAGTTCAAGGGCCAGGCGCGCTACGTGGACCTCGTCGACCCCGACGGCCGGCTGCTGGCCGCCGACGCCGGCTGGACCTACCCGGACCCCGCGCCCGGCTACGAGGGGCTCGTCGGTGCGGTGGCCCTCTACCCGGGCCGGGTCACGAGCTGCCGCCTCGACGGCGAGCTCGTGCGCCCGCAGGCCGGCGGCTTCTACGGCGGCTGGATCACCGACGACGTCGTGGGCCCGTTCAAGGGGGAACCGGGCACCACCGGCTGGTGAGCGCGGCGGGCCGGTGAGCGCGCTCAGGTCCCGGCGGGCACCGGCCGGACGAGGTTGGTGATCCGCGCGGTGCACAGCCGGCGGCCCTCCTCGTCGGTGATGACGACCTCGTGGCTGCACAGGGTGCGGCCCAGGCTCAGCGCGGTGGCCGTGCCCGTCACCAGCCCCGAGGAGGTGCTGCGGTGGTGGGTGGCGTTGATGTCGGTGCCCACCGCCACCGCGCCCGGCCAGACGTGCAGCATCGCGCCCACGGAGCCCAGCGTCTCGGCCAGCACGCAGCTCGCGCCGCCGTGCAGCAGGCCCACCACCTGCGTGTTGCCCTCCACGGGCATCGTCGCCACCAGCCGCTCGGGCGCGGCCTCGAGGAACTCGATGCCCATCCGGGCCGCGAGGCCGCTCAGCGGGAAGGGCAGGTCGGGACGCGGCTGGCTCACCCGGGCACCCTGCCACACGGCGGCGCGCCCGCCCCC